>DUSG01000045.1 GCA_012842725.1 Clostridiales bacterium | reverse complement strand
ACCATGCTGGGAGTAATCATTGGAGTTGCATCCGTAATATCAGCAGTAGCATTTGCTCAAGGCAGTACCAAAAACATCACTGATTCCATACAAAAACTTGGCACCAACCTGATACAAATAACTATAACAGGTAGAAACAGCAACAGGGATATGTCCTATGAAGATTTAAAAAAATTTGCCGAAGAAAACTCAGAGTTAATCAGCGCAATTGCGCCCCAATCCAGCACCAATGCAAGGGTTAAATACGGTTCCAAAAATATGAATACCACCATAATAGCTACATCACCTGAATATGAAAATATCAGAAACGTACATGTAACCCAGGGAAGATTCATATTGGATTTTGATCTGGAATACAGGCAGAATGTAGCCTTAATAGGAACCGCTGTTGCCAATGAGCTGTTCGAAAATGACGATCCGATAGGCAAAAAAATCAAGATAAACGGTCAGATATTTAAAGTAGTAGGTATTCTTGAGGAAAGGGCTAATGGGGCAACCCGTTCAGACGATGACCAGATAATTATTCCCATCACTTCCTCCCGAATGGTAATGGGAACTTCAGCTGTAAGGAATTTTGCAGTAGAAGCCACCAGTGCTGAAAAAGTTGAAACGGCTATGGAAAGCTTGGAAAACTTTCTATTGGATATATACAAGAACGAAAACGCTTTCAGAGTATTTGACCAGTCTCAGATGCTGGAAACTCTCAATAATGTAACAGGCACAATGATGATCGTTTTAGGAGGCATAGCAGCAATATCCCTTATAGTTGGTGGAATAGGTATAATGAATATCATGCTTGTTTCGGTAACGGAAAGAACAAAGGAAATAGGTATAAGGAAGGCAATAGGTGCAAAAAGAAAAAACATACTGACTCAATTCCTGATAGAGGCAACTGTAGTAACAGGTATGGGAGGAATAATCGGAATTCTGTTAGGTTTCTCAATAATCAAATTTGTCATAGGAGGATTAAACCTGGTGCCAGAGGTTTATTCCATACCATGGGCTTTGATTGCCTTTGGCATATCCCTTCTGGTAGGAATAATCTTCGGCCTGTTCCCGGCTTATAAGGCTGCAAGCTTGAAACCCATTGATGCCCTCAGGACAGAATAGCAATACCTAGGAAAGGATGATATAATGAGATTTAAAATATTAATCCTTATACTGGCTTATTCTTTATTTCTAACCACCACGGTTTCAGCAGAACCCAAATTCCGGTACAGCTTTGATGAAGCTTTGGAAATGGCTTTGAAAAACTCAACTGAATACCAATCCAAAACCAATACCATATATAAAGCCTATGATGCCTTTGAAGCTGCACAAAAGGCGGCTCCAAAAGAAATAAAATTCACGGGCAGCATGAGAAAATTCATATCAGACCAGGTTGATCCTATCATCAAAGTAGAGGAAGCCTATTATAACTACCAGCAGGCTATACTCGACAGAAACAATACAAAGACCACCATAGCATTAAATCTCAGGTCGGCTGTTATAGCTGTAGAAGATGCAGAGATGGATCTGGAGGAAGCAAATATCAACAGGGAAATATGGGAAGAGGAATTAGCACTATTAAACCTTAAATATGATAAAAACCTTATAACAAAATCAGAATATGAAAATAAAAAAGCTGACTTGGAAAATAAACTAAAAGATTTGAATAAATATCAGGATAATTTGGATGAAGCCTATTACAAACTTAATTCTCTCTTAGGCAGAGAAAATGAAAAAGATATCACCGTAATCCTTGACGATACTGTAGTACCTCTTGAAAAACTTGATTTGGATCAGATAAAAAAGGACATGATGAAACGAGATTACGCTCTTGTCCAGAAAAATAATGAAAGATACATAAAGAAATACTATTTTGACTTAGTAGAGGAAAGGTATCTCAAATATGACCTGGACAGATTTACCGACTCTATGCGAGATGAAATAACGGAAATGTATGAAGAAGCTAAGGAAAACTTTGAAACTGCAGACAAAAACTATAAAAAAGCTTTAGAAACTTTCGAAAGAGAATTTGAGCAAATGATAAAAGATATTGACAAAAACATAGAAGAAATAAACGAAATAAAACAAAAAATTATAGAAGAACAACAAAAAGCTGAAGTGAATAAACTAAAATATGAAGCAAGAATGATATCTAAATCACAATATAATACAAGTCTGAATCGTATAATCTTACTGAAAAACGACTTAAAATCTGCAGAACTACAGTTAAATCTTAAATACGCAAAACTTCTGGCATATAGCGAATTGAACAAAGTAGTAAAGGAATAATAAGGAGTATATCATTAAGTTGATATACTCTCTGTTTTTTAAACATGACTTGAGATATTGGAAAATCTTGAATTGCATAAAGCCAAAACTATACTTGAATTCACCTGACATACTATGTTAACATTATTATAATATCAAAAGATATTTGAAAGGGTCGTGATGTTAGGGTTGAGTCAAAAATTACGTCTTTATGGATTTAACAATCTAACAAAAACATTAAGCTTTAACATTTATGACATCTGCTATGCAAAAACAGAAAGGGATAAAAAAGATTATATCAGCTACATTGACGAACAGTATAATTCAGAGCGCCTGACCAATATACTTCGCGGAGTTGCAAAGATTATAGGCGCCAACATACTTAATATCTCCAAGCAGGATTACGATCCTCAAGGTGCCAGTGTTGCAATTCTGATTGCAGAAACAGGCGTACCTAACGAATTGGTAGACCCATCCTGCAACTTGGGAGAATTGGGACCAAAAAAAGATTGCATGATGGCCCATTTGGATAAAAGTCATCTGACGGTACACACATATCCCGAAAGCCATCCGGAAAATGAAGTTTCAACATTCAGAGTAGACATAGATGTTTCAACCTGTGGCGAAATATCTCCGTTAAATGCCCTCAATTATCTTATAGGGAGCTTCGACTCTGATATAATAACCATTGACTACAGAGTAAGAGGTTTTACTAGGGATGTTAATGGGCATAAATATTTTATAGACCATGAGATCAGTTCGATACAGGATTATATAGATAAGGAAACTCTGGAAAAATATGATTGCATAGATGTAAATGTATATAATTCGAATATATTCCATACAAAGATGATGATAAAGGAAATCGATCTGAACAATTATCTGTTCAACGAAGATCCCTATGATTTGAAACCGGAAGTAAGACGCGAAATAAGGAACAAGCTGTCCAAAGAAATGATAGAAATATACCACGGCTTCAATGTATATGATAAAATAGAAAAATAAAGGAGGTAAAATGCTCAGAGATGGAATTATGGTTTACGGAAGAACATACGCCTAACGTACGTTTTACAATTAAGATAGATAAACATATTCACAGTGAGCAAAGCCCTTTTCAGAGAATTGATTTCTTTGACTCTTACGAATTTGGAAGATTCTTTGCTTTGGACGGTATAGTAATGCTGACGGAAAAGGACGAATTCATCTATCATGAAATGATCGTCCATGTACCTATGGCTGTAAATCCAAATATCAAAAAAGTGCTTGTAATAGGCGGCGGTGACGGAGGTACCGTAAGAGAACTGACCAGATACGGTACCGTAGAATCCATAGAGATGGTGGAAATAGACCAGAGGGTTGTTGAATGCTGTAGAGAATTCTTACCCCTGACATCCTCTAAGCTGGATGACCCTAGAGTCAAACTTTTATTTGAAGATGGGATAAAATACGTAAGCACAAAGCAAAACGAATATGACTTGATAATAGTTGATTCCACAGACCCCATAGGTCCCGGAGAAGGCCTCTTCACGGAAGAATTCTATAAAAACTGCTATAATGCTTTAAATGAAGAAGGCATTTTGGTTAATCAGCATGAAAGTGTTTATTATGACAATACGACACGTTTGGCTGTAAGGACTCACAAGAGGATTAAAAAGTTTTTCCCTATAGCCAAAGTGTATCAGGCTGCTATTCCGACCTATGGTTCCGGCTACTGGCTCTTTGGATTTGCATCAAAAAAATATGACCCTATAAAGGATTTCGACGACAGAGCATGGAATGAACTGGGTCTGGACACAAAATACTACAACACCGAGCTTCACAAAGGAGCCTTTGCGCTACCCAATTATGTTATTGAAACATTCGAAGATTGAGAAAATTGACTGAGCCACCGAGAACCATCCCCGGTGGCTCAGCCTCTGATATTGTTACTGGAAGGAAATCATCGTCTAGTTTTGGTATATTGATTTTGAAGTATTTGTCAGTGGTTACCTTTCCTTTGGTGATTTCAACTTTTATCATCACTTCAGTATTTTCAGTTCCTCTGTTTATTATTAAAGTAGTTTTATCTTCAGCAAGCACTTCTCTGCGTCCTTTATCTGTATTTAATATCATTTTCTTTTCTTCAATCTTCACAGAGCCAGGTTTATTCCTGTTGATTCTGCTGAAAATATTCATTCTTCTGACGCTGTCAGCTTTGTTATTTTCTACTACAGAATATTTATATACAGTCTGGTTTTGGTGCTTGGAAGCGGTATATATTATAGGACTTTCCGATACTTCATTATTCTCCTTATCGAAAGTGAATTTATCGGCAGTAAGCCAGGTTTTCGCTGCTCTGACATCCAGCACATCTTGCAAAGTAGGAATTACTCCTTTAAGTTCTTCAATTTTCTGTGCAGCTTCATCTGCTTTAGCCTTTGCAGTTCTGATTCTTGCAGCCATTGCTGTCTTAAAGTCCCCATCATTCATCTTATTGTAGGCTTCCATTGCTTTTTCTTCAAATCCTGATGCGCTCTTCACCAATTCTTCTGCTTCATTTGCTGCTTTATTGGCTGCTTCAAAAGCCTTATCCAGCTTAATTCTCTTTTCATCCTTTTCTTTTTCTCCATCTATTATCACTACTGAACCCATTGCTGTTTCCGGTTTCTTTTCTTCATCCTGGAAGAATTCATTCATAGCTTTGTTAAGATCATCAACAGCTTTTGACAAAGCAGCAATTTTGCTACTCCATTCTTCGTCATTCACCATCGCTTCGAAGTCTTCCACTGCTTTCATTGCAGCCTCTTCAAGTTCCCTTCTAGCTTTCTCTTTCCTTTTCTCTTCTTCCAATTGCTTTGTCTTAGCTTCTGCTGCTTCAAGCTTTTCGAGATTCTTCACATAAGCTTTCTGTTGGATTGTCAGATTATCATATGCTTCTCTGGCGCTTTCTACTGCTTCTTTGTCGTCCAAATCTATTCTTTCGACACTTGGCAGATTATCAATTAAATTCTCTACTTTCTCAGCTTTTTTCTTATCTTCTTCTATCTTTTCCAGCCTTTCTATCTCCTCCTGAGCTGCCACCAATTTATCATAATTTGTCACATATTTCTTCTGATTAGCTGTAAGAGCATTATAGGCTTCAGCAACTGATTGAATTTCATCCTTGTGACTCAGATTAATATTTTTCGGAAGGTTGGAGATCATATCCTCCACCTTCCTTGCAGCAGCCTTATCTTCCTGCTCTTTTATATCCGGCACTTTAACAGGGGCGAGGTCTGTACCTTGGAAGTAGAATTCGTCCCCTTTCCTTTCTTCGCTGACATTGCCTACCAAATCTTTGGCGGGTGCTTCTATGATAAGCACATATTCATATCTTCCCTCCAAAGGCTGGCTGAGTGACAGTATAACCTTGTTATTATCAATTTCCTTCAAAGAGTATCCTATGGTTTTATATTTTGCAGTATCATCTGTATTCTTTATGGTATATCTTCCTTCATAGCCTATATTTTCACTGTACTCAATCACCACAGTCATCCTGTCTATGGCAGTGACATCAACTATATAAGGATTGTCTTCATCCTTATACTCTCCATATAACAAAGTATATCCATTATAGATATTCTCTGCCTTTATACCGTGTCTGTCGGTAATTATTTTCTCTACATCTATCTTGTAATCCTTATCGCCGTCGATATATTTATGTGAGGTTATTGTAAAGGTGACTATACTATTGTTCTCTCCTTCCACCTTTGCCTCAAAGGTGGCTGACGGGGAACCTATGGTCTTGACTACTTTATTTATAACCACAACTTCCTTTGACATTTCCATCTCAAAAGTTTTTCCATCCCTTTGAGCAATGTATAAAATTTCAGGACGCTCAGGTTCATCTGATGTTCCATATAAATCGAAGTCATAATCATCCAAATCACTTCTGTCAAACTTGTTCCTGT
>DUSG01000274.1 GCA_012842725.1 Clostridiales bacterium | reverse complement strand
GGAGATGCATCGTTGCCTAACAAGGTTAGAAAAGCAGTGGAAAGCAAAAAGGAATTCAAAGACATATCCGACATAGAAAAATTGTTGAATTCATTGTAATTAGGTCGTATAAAAGCAGGGTCAGCAGCAGCCCTGCTTTTTTATATATGTTATGTTATTATATATGTAACAGAATGGCCTAAGCTGGTTTTTTACAATAATAACAAGTTTTATTTACTTTTTTGGCGAAATTTGCTATAATCAGAAAATAAATGGTGTACAAAATTTTATCAACCACTCGTAGTATGGGGCGATTTTATGAGAAAATATATAAGAAATAATACAATAACGATTTCCAGCGTAGCCATCATGATCATCTCAATTGTCATTGGTGGCTTTATTTATAATTATGCTTCTAATGTGATTGTGGCAAATCTTTATGAATCCCTTACGGAAATTGCGGTTTTGGGTGCAAAGGCAGTTGAAAATACGCTAAAAGGCAGTTTGGAAGTGATTGAGACTATAGCTGCAGAAGAACCTATAAAGAATCCTCAGGTTCCTATAGATGAAAAAATGAAAGTGTTGACTGAGGAAGCAGAAAGAAAAGGATTCGCCAGGTTAAGCATTGCTGATCTTTCCGGAAATTCACGGACTACAGACGGAGTTGAACTGTATGTAGGAGACCGTGAGTATTTTAAGCTTGCCAAAGAAGGCATTCCCAATGTGTCAGATCCTCTCATCAGCCGGGTTGACAATAGTCAGATCGTTACATTTGCCGTTCCCATAATTCACGATGAAGAAGTAGTAGGAGTTTTATATTCTACCAGGGATATTGAATTTTTGTCAAAGATAACAGACGAGATAAAACTAGGAGCTTACGGCAGGTCTTTTATAGTAGACAACATGGGTAATACAATTGCTCATGAGTACCGGGACTTGGTTAGAAATAGAATAAATGTTATTCTTGATTGGGATGAGGTGGGCTATCACAAGAGTATGCATGATTTCTTTTTGAATATGCAGAAAAATGAAAAAGGCGCAGGACAATATATATTTGAAGGTACCAGGAGATATGCCGCATATGCTAAGATACCCGGAACCAATTGGTATTTTGGAATATCTGCACCCAGGTCTCAGATATTCAGAAGCATAAATCATTTGTATTTGTTTTTAGGTTTGATACTGGTGTTGGGAATAATCATGTTCTCAACATCCCAGTTCTATATCAGAGTATTGAAGAAGAATCTTCAAACGGAAAGAAAGTCGGCAGTGGCAGCCATTGATGCTGCTAACCTGATAATAATAGGGATAAACAGTAAAGGTATCATATATGAATTTAATGAGCATGCTGAATCCAAGTTAGGTTATAAAAGTTCTGAAGTGGTTGAAAAAATGAAGTTATCAGATATTGTTCCTTCCGATGCCATGGATTCATATGACAAACTTATGAGTCATATAAATGACGGAAAGAGCTTAAATTCTTTGGAAATGCCTTTGAAAAGCATAAAAGGCGACATTACATACATTATATGGAATTTAAACATTGTAGATAGTTTTGGTGAAGGATACTATGAAATAATCGGTATAGATATAAGCGAAAGAGTTAAAATCGAAAAGGAATTGATTGAAAGCCACGAAGAACTGACTTCCATATATGAAGAACTTTATGCATCTGAGGAGACATTGAGGGCTCAGTATGATGAACTGGCAGAAAAAGAAAAACGAATTCAAACCTTAGCTTATTACGATCCTTTGTCGGGGCTGCCAAATAGAGTGAATCTGGAAGAATACTTCAGCAACAGTGTTTTATATAAAAAGAATGCTGCATTACTGTTTATGGATTTAGATAATTTTAAATTCATAAACGATACCTTTGGTCATTTTGTAGGAGATGAATTATTGATTCAGGTTTCAAATAAAATCAAACAAATTATAGGAGACAATTATACCGCTGCAAGATTTGGCGGAGACGAATTTATGGTACTGGTTGAAAACTATAACGATATAAGTGAAGTAGAGGAGCTGGCTAAGAAGCTATTGGAATCTTTTGAATCCAGTTTCTATATAGATGATGTATTGGTGAATATATCTACCAGCATGGGAATAGCTCTTTATCCTGAAAATGCTGTAGACTTCAAGGAATTACTGAAATGCGCCGATATTGCTATGTATGTTGCCAAAGAAGCAGGGAGGGACAATTATGCATTTTTCAATGAGGAAATGAATCAACGCATAGTCAAGAGAGTCACAATTCAAAACAGCATGAAAAAAGCTATCGGTAGTAATGAGTTTATGTTATATTATCAACCTCAATATCATATACCATCAGGTAAGATTAAAGGTTTTGAGGCACTATTAAGATGGTTAAGCCCGGAACATGGATTCATTTCACCATCAGAGTTTATTGAAATTGCAGAAGTTTCAGGTCTGATAATACCTTTGGGGAAATGGGTTCTTGCTGAAGCTTGTGGCTTTATCAAAAGCGTAATTGAAATGGGATATGAAGACATAACCGTATCGGTTAATGTATCTGTAGTTCAGTTGAAGCAGGATGGATTTGTGCAAATGGTAAGCGATATTCTGAGAGAATATGAACTTGAACCATCCAGATTGGAACTGGAGATTACAGAAAGTGTACTGATGGAAAACATCGATTATAATTTGAAAGTGATAAGAAATCTCAGAGAATTAGGAGTCAGAGTATCTCTGGATGATTTTGGTACGGGTTATTCTTCTTTAAACTATCTAAGAGAGTTACCTATAAATATTGTTAAAATAGATAAATCTTTTATAGATAATATTATTAATTCCAAGGATAAAAAATGTTTAACGGGTACCATAATTTCTCTTGCTCATGATTTGGGATTAGAAGTAGTCGCCGAAGGTGTGGAAACGGAAGAACAATTAGAATATCTAAAGCGAAACAGTTGTGATATGGTACAAGGATATCTTATCAGTAAACCCTTGCCAAAACAGGAGGTTGTAAAATTCTTGTTGCCATGAAATTTTATTTCTGAGAGGAGTTGTTCAATTGAAAAAGATTTTTATCAATGGCAAGGTTGTCACAATGGAAAGAGACATGCCTTTTACAGAAGGAGTAGTCATATCGGATGAGAAAATAGTTTTTGTGGGTGGAAATGAAGATGCGCTGAGTTACAAGGACAAATATACTCAAATTATAGACTTGAATGGCAGAGTAATGGTACCGGGCTTTATTGACAGCCATATGCATCTTTTAAATTTAGG
>DUSG01000273.1 GCA_012842725.1 Clostridiales bacterium | reverse complement strand
TTACAATGAAAAAAGGTTTCAAAAAAGATTAGGATGCATGGCTCCTTTGGAATATCGAAACCATACATCCTAATATACATAATATTTTAATTAAATTAACTGTCTACTTGACAAAAGTCAGTTCAATTGCCTTCTTTTTTGCATAGTATATGTTTTTATCGCAAGAAAATTTTAAGTGGATTTTGGCGGGAGCATGTGGGAATCGAACCCACCCAGGAGGCTACCAACCCCCCATACTGGTTTTGAAGACCAGAGGGCACACCAGCACCCATCTACTCCCGGAATATAAAAATCGCACTTTTAACATTATAGCATTTTACAATCATGTGTCAAGATTAGTGTTTTGAAAATCATGTTTTCGCCTATTTTATTCTAACCAAATTATAATATGATGATTCTTATATCAGAATAAAATTATTAAGAATAGATATCACAATGGGTAGTGTTATTAAGGATAAAAGCGTTGTAAAAAATACCGCAATTGAAGTAAAAACAGGCTCAGCATCAAATTTTTTTGCGAATATTGCGTTGGTTGCAGCAGAAGGTGTAGCTGATAATATCACACATAAAGAAGTCACAATATGATTTATTTCAAACCATTTTAGAATTATAGACAAAGTCACAGGGATTAACAACAGTTTAAAAAACGATATAATCATTATTCTCCAATCTAAAAGAAGTCTAGGAGAAGTAATATCACCAATAAAAGAACCCAAAAGTATCATAGATATGGGTGTTGTCATATCTCCTACTATATCCAAGGCTTTGAACAAAACTAAGGGCATTCTTATTTTTACTAAAAAAAGAAATATGGTTAAAGCTGATACTATTGTGCCTATATTCAATAATTGCTTAAAATCTGTTGAGCTTTCTCTTTTTATTGTCAATATACCATAAGTCCATAAAAATATATTGAAAATTAAATTTGCAACAGTTGCGTATAGTATCCCAATGGGCCCAAAAATTGCGTTAACGATAGGAAATCCCATAAATCCAACATTGGCAAATACAAGAAGATTTTTATACGTACCTGAGAGGGGCCACTTAAACTTAAACAGTTTTGCAGTGATGCTTGCAAATATTATTACTGCTATATAAAGTAAAAACGTTATAATAAATATTTGGAGCATATTAGGCATTGTCTCTGAGTCATAGTCTACATTTATAGAACTCAACATCAATGCAGGAAGGGAAATATTTAATAAAACGTTGGATAGGGATTTCTCCGTGTTTTCATCAATGATTTTTGATTTTTTACCTATAAATCCCATAGCCATTATTGTAAAAAATATAAGTATTTGTTCCATTACAACTTGTAGATCCATAATGCACCTCGAACTTATTTTAAAGCATAACATTAATTAATATAACATACATTTAATTTAAGAGTCAATTTAATGAATGCAGGTGATATTGTGGAAGAGAGAGTTTTATTCAAGAATGAAGATTATAACGACCCTCTTATTAAAGACATAAGAGTTTTAATGGAATTATTAAACCCTCTTGTCAGTTCTTACAGGCTTTTAGTTGGTGCAGCAGATGAGTTTAATAAAATCGCTCTTGCACATAAAAAGGATTTAGAGCATGCAATTAAAAGGGCTGATGAGTTGGGCGATATAATAGATGAAATAGATGATAAATTAAAAATATTAATTAAAGCCCTGCTCAAAAAAATAGAGTGTAATTATGACAATGATTTTAATAGGTAATTATAAGCTTCCTCAATCATTAGATGTAGATTTTCTGCTTTACCTCCACCCAAAGCTGTTTTTGGACTTCCCCCTCCTTTACCGTCAATTAAAGAAAGCAAGTCTTTTAATAATACATTCATGTCAGTGTTTATATCATCTGAACGGCTGAAAACTATTTGCGCATTACCATTGGTAACTCCCAGCAGAACAGCGGTTTTTTCATAGGAAGACAATTCTGCAGCAAGCACTTTTATATCATCAAATTTTCTATCAGCATATATTCCTTTTATAATCCTAAAACCGTTTAATGGTATGCAGTTATTATAAATTTCAACGGCTTCGTATTTTAGAAGCTCTTTGTTCTTTTTCTGGAGTTTTTTGTTTAAATCTTTGTTTTCATTAATTATCCTATCGATTGTTTTTTCCAGTTCATGATTTCTTACAGATAGTATTGCACATAGGGATTGCTGTACGGAATTCTTATTTCTGTAATCATATAATGCCCTTTTTCCACACAGGAATTGAAATCTGTAAGATGTTTTCAATTTTTCCCATCTTATCACTTTAATGATTCCTACTTCTCCGGTTCTCAATACATGGGTTCCACCGCATGGGCTATGATCAATATTGCCTATGGAGACAATCCTTATATTATCTTTAACACTTGGCAGTTTCCTTAATGGCAGTTGTTTCAATTCTTTTTCATTTACTATTTTTAAAGTTATGGGTAAATTGCTGTATATTATATCATTAGCTGCATCTTCTAAAATGGTTAAATCTTCATCGGTAAAATCCTTAATGTCAATTTCTATGCTGACTGAATTGTCGGTTAGATGAAAACTATCTGTATTACCGTTAAACAATTTAAGAAAACAGTGGGACAGTACATGTTGCCCCGTATGTTGTTGCATAAAGTCGTATCTTCTATTCCAGTCTATTCTGCAAGTAACTTTTTTAGTTGGTATTTTATCATTTACAATATGTAATACTTTTTTGTTTTCTTCAAAAACATAAATGACTCTCTGTTCATATATATAACCCGTATCTGAAGGTTGTCCGCCACCTTCAGGATAAAAAGCTGTTTTATCTAGTACAACCGCATATTTATCTTTATATGGAATACAATCTATTACGTTAGCATCAAACTCTTTGATATATGAATCTTCTAAATATAGCTTTTCAGTCATGGATACCTCCAAAATTATACAATTTAATCATTTAATAGATTTATTTTTCTTTAATTTAGTTTATATAATATTTTAATATTTGTAAACATATATAAAATATAGCACAATTGAATTTTTTTATAAAAAAAGGAGGGTATTTATGTTTAGTGAGGCGATAATTATACCTGTAATAATTGCAATAATTGAGGTTCTTAAGGGGCTGGGGCTTCCCAAAAGGTTTGCACCGCTAATTTCTCTGATATTTGGTATATTGGCGGGAATATTTTATCTTGATCATCCGGAATTGAAGGTCAGAATATTTCAAGGGATAGTTTATGGGCTTTCTGCAGCAGGATTGTATTCAGGAGCTAAAAATACTTTGGAGGAAATTAGGTTTAGGAAAAAAATTGGTAAATAATGGATAAATAAAAAACTTAAACATAGAGATAATAATAATGTGTAATCAATACAATAGATGAAATTTTTGGAGGTGTACCATAATGAATGAAGAAAATGTAAACAATGGTGAAACTACAAGGAGAACCGGCGGTAGTGTTGTAGGATTTATTATAAGATTTGTAGTGGCCGCTGTTGTATTATTAGTTACTTCTTGGCTGGTTCCAGGATTTTCGATCAGGGGATTTTGGACTGCATTGATTGCTGCGCTGATAATCTCCGGAATAGATTATTTAATAGGTAGACTTTTTAACTTTGATGCTGCACCTCTTGGCAGAGGGCTGTCAGGATTTTTAGTATCTGCGGCTATAATATATTTTACTCAGTATTTTGTTGGCAACATGGCTGTATCTATTTGGGGTGCGTTGATAGGTGCCTTGGTAATTGGTTTGATAGATATGTTTTTACCGACCAGGTTCATGTAAAACTGCCTATGGCAGTTTCAGTTTGTAGACAAATATGGTTTCACCAATTGGTAGAAACCATATTTTTTCATGAAATAATGGATTTTTCCAATTAAAATACGATGTTTGGGTCCGGTTTTACCAGACTTCCACATCCAATTT
>DUSG01000272.1 GCA_012842725.1 Clostridiales bacterium | reverse complement strand
TTATTTAATAGGTTATATACAAAATGATTTACCTAAATCTTGCGATTATGATATTATTTGATTAGTATACAGTGTTAAGGATTATCATAATACAATTAATAAAATTTACCATATTTAAGTAATTAGCGGTTCCAATAATGCAAAGGAGGTAATGAGTAGTCTTGAGGACTTTTTTACTTATTACTGTCTTACTGATATTTGTCGCGATAAATGTGCTGACAGGACAGGCAGATCCTTTTGTTACAGTTGAACAGAAACTGACAAGCATTACCGACGAAGAGAAAAGAGTGCTTGAAGAATTATTTAAAGTAGTGCAGGAAATCGATTTACTGGAAAGCGAAGAGAAGAAAATTGCCCAGGAAATAAAGGAGTTAAGGCAGAATATAGACAATCTGAAAAATGAAATTGAAAAAGAGGAAGAGGTATATAGAAAAAAGCAGGAAGGCCTAGCGCAGGTATTAAAGAGCTATCAAAGGATGGGTCCTGCATCCTATATAGAAATAATATTAAATTCTGACAGTTTGTCATCATTTCTCAGAAGGATAAATATCATCAGGGATTTGGCACATGATACCGGAGAACTTTTGGAAGAAATCGAGAACACCAAAAATAAGCTTACTGCCAAAAAGAATGAGATGGAAGAAAACCTTGCATTGTTGGAAAAAAGAAATAAAGAACTGAGTGATGCGCTCAGTAAAATAAATGAACTCAAATATGATTTGGAAAATCGTATTGCTGATTTAGGAGAGGAGAAGGCGTTTTATAAGGATTATCTGGAAAATATGAAGGAAGCCTGGACAGAAGTGAAACTTGTTTTTTCCAATGTGGCTAAAGATTTTTCAAATATTGTCCGGAATACAAATTTGTCTTATGACGATTTGAATCTGTCATTTTCATTATATGGGGTAAAAGCTTCCGTTACTGAAGAAGTCATAAACAGCATTATACATGACCAACCCCTCATAGAAAATGTATCGATAGATTTTCAACCAGGTAAAGTAAAAATCGAGATTCCTGAAAGGAAACTGATACTTACAGGACATTTTGCCATACAGGAGGGTAATGTTTTAATCTTTGAAGCAGAAGAGGGAAGTTTCTTTGATATGGAATTGGAGCCTGGTTCCATAGAAGAGCTTTTTATGGATAATAAAATGATTTTAGATTTAAGTACAATATTAGGAAATGATAACAGCATTAAATCAGTTGAAATAAAAGAAGACATTATGGAGATATTGATTGAATGGAATCTTTTCAGTATGTCACAGGGGAGGCGGCCTGCGTGATAGTAGCTAGAGACATGAGTTTTAGTTATCCGGATGGTACTGTTGCCTTGAGGAACATAAATATGGAGATTAAAACCGGAGATATGATATATATAACCGGCCCCAGCGGTTCAGGGAAAACAAGCCTTTTAAAACTATTAATGGGCGTTGAATATCCAACTGAAGGCACCTTGAATGTTTTGGGACAACCCATAGAAAAGGGACAAGCTTCTAAAATAAGACAAATGAGAAGGCTGATCGGGCCTGTTTTTCAGGATTTCAGGCTGGTCAAAGGAAGGACTGCCATTGAAAATGTTATGGTGGGAGCCCGATTTTTAGATTTTGCTCCTAAGAAACTTAAAGAAGATGCAGCCAATGCCCTGGCAAAAGTAGGATTGGAGAAGAAGATGTTTTCTCTGGTGGATCATCTGTCATGGGGTGAATGCCAGAGAGTAGCGATTGCCAGAGCGGTTATGAGACAGCCTAAGTTGATATTGGCGGATGAACCTACAGGAAATCTTGACAAAGATAATGCTTTAAACATATTAGGGCTTTTTGCTTCACTGAAGGAAAAGGATACAACAGTTGTAGTTACTACACATGCGACCCATCTTATTGAGAATATGAAAGAAGGTAAGATAATTCATATAGAAAATGGCATCATATGCGAAGAAAGGCTGGGTTGATTGAAAGTGAAAATCGTACTTAATAACATGGGGTATTTTATAAAAGAAGCCAAAACAACTATAAAAATCAATATGATGTCTAATATTCTTTCGATATTAAGCACAGGATTGATTTTATTTTTTGTTGCAATAGTTTTGTCATGCTGGTGGATAAGCAGTGAGGCAGTAGAGGTTTTACAGAATGAAGCTGAAATAAATGTTTATTTTGCAGAAGATATGGATATAGACGGTATTGAAAATATGATAAATAGGATTGAGGAATTAAACGGAGTGGAAGAAGCCACATTTATCAGCAAAGATGAAGCCTATAAAAGAATGGAGGAAATACTGGGAAAAGACGCTAAAGTATTGGAATATCTGGATGAAAATCCATTTTACCCCTTTATTGAGGTACGCATCAATCTGAAGGACATGGAGTCTATTATTGAAAAATTAAGAAATATAGAAGGTATAGATCAAATAAGGGATAATAGGGAAGTATTGGAAAAGCTCCGAAACATCACTTCGCTGTTAGAAACTTTTGGATATACTTTTATAGCAGCAGTTGGGGTATCCACTTTGATAATCGTTTCTCATATAATCAGAACCAGTATCTATGATAATAAAGAATATATTATTACGTTAAGGCTTCTGGGAGCTCCGGAGGTGTTTATTTCTGCTCCTTTCATAATTGAAGGATTGATACTGACCATAAGTGGAGGTCTGATAGCTTCTTTATTGTCGGTGTTTTCCGTGAAATATATATATGCAGCAATGACAGGGCCACTTCCTTTTATACCACTGCCGCAATTGGAAATTGTTATCAGTAATCTTGTGATGATAATCATGTTTCTAAGTTTAATATTTGGAATTTTAGGCAGCGTATTTGGTTTATGGTCAGCGAGGGATAAATAGCCTTAAGAAGCAAAAAGGACGGCATGTATACCGTCCTTTCAAATTTTAGTTGTTTTTGATTAAGAATTAATATCTAGCTGATTAACTGGTAACGATAAATCAGTATAAACTCATTACCTTTTTCTTTTATATCTCCTTTTAATAATGTTACAATTCTTCCGTCGTCTAATGTTATGTTTGAACCTGATTTTTCGCTGAGATAAGATTTGACAGCTTCAGCTTGTTTAGGATCAACTGTTTCCTTCACGCCCCAGGCGTGAGCAAGTGCACTTGCAGGATCTCAGGTTTCACAAAGTTTTGCCTTTCTCTCTTCAAGAGATTTAACGATACTGTTTTTAAAAGCAGCTTCTATGTTTCCATCATGTGCAAACAACATTTTCCGTCCTCCAATTCTATTATTTATTCTTTTCCCACTTCAGTATAAGATTTCTTGCAGCCTTGGCTTCGTCTATTCTTCTTACCGGAGTATTGTGCGGAGCTGATTTTAGAATTTCAGGATTTTCTTTTGCTTCTTGTGCTATTTTAATCATAGTGTCGATAAATCCATCAAGAGTTTCTTTGCTTTCTGTTTCTGTAGGTTCAATCATTATGGCATCGCTTACGATAAGCGGGAAGTATACGGTTGGTGGGTGATAACCATAGTCTAAAAGCCGTTTTGCCACATCCAGTGTGGCAACATGATTCTCATTATTTGCCAAACCGCCTAGTACGAATTCATGTTTGCATATTTTATCTATTGGCAGATAATAATGGTCTTTTAACTTATTCATTACATAGTTTGCATTGAGAACTGCTTTTTCACTTACTTTTTTTAGTCCCTCAGGACCCATCGAAAGAATATAAGAATATGCTTTTATGGCTACACCGAAATGGCCGTAAAAACTTTTAACTTTTCCTATTGAATCAGGTCTGTCATAATCAAGGATATATTTATCGCCTTGTTTTTCTATTACAGGCACTGGAAGGAATTTAACCAAATCTTTTTTCACACCTACAGGTCCGCTTCCAGGACCTCCTCCACCATGGGGAGTTGAAAAGGTTTTGTGCAAATTGAGATGTATAACATCAAATCCCATATCTCCAGGTCTTACGATTCCCATTATTGCATTGGCATTTGCGCCGTCATAGTATAATAATCCACCTGCTTCATGAACCAGATCTGCTATTTCTTTGATGTTTTCTTCAAAAAGTCCAAGGGTGCTTGGATTCGTCAGCATCAATCCAGCTATTTCATCGCTAAGTACTTCTTTTAGTTTATTCAGATCTACAGCGCCATTTTTGTCTGATTCTATTTCTATTATTTCAAAGCCTGCAACGGCAGCACTGGCTGGATTAGTTCCGTGAGCAGAATCAGGTACTATGATTTTACTTCTTTTATAATCTCCTCTGCTTTCATGATAAGCTTTGATTATCATGAGACCGGTTAGTTCTCCGTGAGCTCCTGCGGCAGGTTGAAGGGAGACTCTTTCCATTCCGGTTATTTCCGAAAGCATCTGGTCCAAGTGATACATGAGTTCTAACGCACCTTGTACCGTTTCTTCAGGTTGATAAGGATGAAGATTGGTAAAACCGCTTAGACCAGCCATGTCTTCGTTTATTTTAGGGTTATATTTCATGGTGCAGGAACCTAAAGGATAGAAACCTGTATCTACTCCATAGTTTTTATTGGAAATATTTACGAAATGTCTGACAACATCTACTTCGCTTACTTCCGGCAAATCGACATCTTCGCTTCTTAAAAATGAATCAGGAATCAAAGTATTAAGGTCTTTTTCTTCAACATCGCAGGGAGGCAAACTGTATGCTATTCTTCCTTCTTTTGAAATTTCGAATATCAGCTTGTTATATTCTCTCATTATATCACCTCCATGACTTCGGCAAGTTTGTCGATTTGCTCTTTTGTCCTTTTTTCAGTTACGCATATCAACAGGCTGTTCTTCAATTCGGGATAATCCTTTTCAAGTTCATAACCACCTAAAATATTGTGTTTCAGTAATTCTGAATTTACTTTTTTACCTTCAACGGGGCTTATAACTGCAAACTCTTTGAAGAAAGGTTTATTGAATAACTGTTTGTATTTGCCGGTCTTGGTCAGTTGTTGTAATGCATAATGGGCTTTTTGTGTGCATTGAATAGCAACTTCCCTTAAACCTTTCTTACCCATGGTTATCATATATATAGCTGCAATAAGAGCATTCAAGCCCTGATTTGAACATATGTTTGATGTAGCTTTGTATCTGCGGATATGTTGTTCTCTTGCCTGTAGGGTGAGAACAAAAGCTCGTTTTCCGTCTACATCGTTGGATTGGCCTACTATTCTACCGGGCATTTTTCTTACTAGCTTTGAAGT
>DUSG01000271.1 GCA_012842725.1 Clostridiales bacterium | reverse complement strand
GCTACTTGTAGATTTGAATATTCAATTCATGAAGCTACCAAACAGATTATGGTTAAGGTTATTGACAAAGAAACTGATGAAGTCATCAGAGAAATACCTCCGGAGAAGATTCTCAACATGGTAGCTAAAATGTGGGAGATAGCCGGTCTCATTGTAGATGAAAGGAGGTAATCAATTGGCTAACAATATTGCTAATATAATCAATACCCAATTGAGATTTACCGGCATGGCCAGCGGATTGGATACTGACTATATAGTTGAACAGATGATGAAAGTTGACTGGATGAAAGTTGATTCATATAAACAGCAGAAGCAGATATTGGAATGGAAACGTGATGATTACAGAAATATAATCAATTTGCTGAGGAGCTTTAAAGATGAGTTCTTTGATGTGCTGAGGCCTGCTACAAATATGAGATCATCCAGCACCTATTATGCCTATAAAGTGAAATACAGCGATGAAAGCGTTGTAACAGCCATTGCTAACGGTCAAGTTGCCATGACCCAGCATACCATTGAGGTAATTAGACTGGCAGAAAAGGCGAAGCTGGAAGCAACACAATCGGGTATTCTCGGTGCTAACGAATTAAGTTTAAACAGCACCATAAGTGAAGTTGCAAGCAAACTTGGTATTGATTTGACTGACGACAAACTTGTTCTGACTATAAATGACGCGACGATAGAAGTAGACGGAAGTAAAAAGCTCAGTGATCTGATTTCAGCAATAAACAATAGCAATGCAGGAGTAAAAATATCATATAGCTCATTCTTGGACAAGTTTTTCATAGAATCAAAGAATACCGGAACGAGTGCAAAGATTGATTTGACGGATGGTGCAACTACAGAATTCTTTAAAGCGTTAGGTTTTGGTAATTCTGATGATGAACCTCTCATTGCATATGGCCAGGATGCTGAATTCATATTAGATAATAAACATGCTACAAGAAACAGCAATAATTTTACCATAGACGGTATTACTTATTCGCTGAACAGCATAGGAACAACGACTATAACTCTGACTCAGGATACAGATGCCATATTCAATAAGATAAAGAGTTTCATAGATAAGTATAATGAAATAGTTACTAAGATTACGGAGAAAGTTAATGAAACCAGGCCGAAAAGCGGCGGAACCTATGGAAATTATTATCTTCCTCTGACAGATGAGCAGAAACAGGCCATGTCAGAAAAGGAAATTGAACTATGGGAAGAGAAAGCTAAACAAGGGCTTCTAAGGAACGATTCCTTATTGATGGGTCTGGTTCAAAGATTGAGAAGCGTTATGGGAGATATTACAGAAGCTGGAGGATTATTTTCCATAGGAATAAGCACAGGTCACTGGAGAGAAGGGGCAAAGCTCTTTATCGATGAAAACAAGCTGAGAAAAGCAATAGAAGAAAATCCGGACAGGGTTATGGAAATATTCGCAAAGCAATCTTCCATAGCATATGATCCTGATAATTCGATTGAAGACAAGAAAAAGAGATATGCTGAAAGCGGAGTAGTAGAAAGGCTCTTTGATGTAATCCAGGATTATATCAGAACTACCAGAAACGATGATGGAAAAAAAGGATTGCTCCTTGAAAAAGCCGGAATTGCAGGAGATACAACAGAATTTCAAAATATTATTACAAAAGAGATAAACGAAAAGGAATCCTATATACAGGATTTGATAGAAAAACTGTATCTTAAGCAAGAATCCTTATATTTGAAATTTGCGGCACTGGAAACTGCGTTAGGTAGGATGAATGCCCAGTCCGCATGGTTGGCACAGACATTAGGTAATGCACAGAGGTAAATGTAGAAACGGGGGAGACTAAAAATGACGACAGCAAATCCATATCAGCAATACCAGCAAAATATAGTTAATACTTCTACACCTCAAGAGTTGGTGCTGATGCTTTACAATGGATTGATTAAATTTTTGAATCTCGGTGTACAAGCTATTGAGAATAAAGAACTGGAAAATGCACACAACAATATAATAAAGGCTCAGAGGATAATAGAAGAATTTATGGCAACTTTGGATATGGATTATGATATTTCTAAGAATCTTTATTCACTTTATGATTATATGCATAGGCGCCTTATAGATGCAAACATTCGCAAGGACAAGGAAATATTGGAAGAAGTGCTGGGATTTGCTAGGCAATTGAGAGATACATGGGCTCAAGCCATGAAATTAGCAAAAGGTGTAAATAAATAAGGGCATGATATCCATGCCTTGTTTTTTTGAGGTGGTTATTATGATGGAATCTATAGAAAAAATGATGAATGATCTTGTGGAGCTTCTTGAAGAAAAAAAAGCTGTTTTGGAAAAAATACATGAACTTACTTTAAAGCAGAAAGAAGATATAGAAAATAA
Organism: Clostridiales bacterium; assembly: GCA_012842725.1. GTDB lineage: Bacteria > Bacillota > Clostridia > Lutisporales > Lutisporaceae > Lutispora. The sequence goes on along the minus strand of DUSG01000271.1, from coordinate 1,139 downwards.
TCAAGGTGATAATATCAATGGTTTTATTGACAAAAAACAAGTCGAAATAGATAAAATCAATGTCATAGATGAGGATTTTGCGAATACTGTTAAAAAACTTAAATTAGAATTAGATATTGAGAGCTTAGAACAGGTTGATACTGACAGATTTCCTCAAATGAAAGTTATGAGAGTAAAAATAGAGGAAATATTGAGTTTGGGCAATGATATTATGAAACTGGAAGAATACAACAAGGATAAAATTATTGAGATTATCAATCATATAAAAAAGGATTTAAAGGCAGTCAATTTGGGACGGAAATCAGTAAAAGCATATGAAAAACCTAATATAGATGTTGGCGGTATATATATAGATAGAAAAAAATAACAATGAATTGAAATGACTATAATGCGAGAGAAGATTAGATAAAAGTATTTAAAATCATATAAATTTTTCAATAAATCGTATAATTCACTTGTATAATCATATAATTAAGTATATAATATATAAAGTAGTATTAGCCAGGTCTGTGGTTGAAAATCGATGCCAGTCGCAGGCGAAACGATCCACGTAAGCAAAGCAATGCTTTGTGAGCATGGTGCGGCTTAGGTGTAAGTCCGTCCAGGTTTTACCTGAGAGGAGTAGTAGTGAGGGGCGTAACAGCTTGAGCGAACCTCCCAGACGGCGAGTGTGGGGGCAAAGACCAGGTCAGCTGGAATAATACTATGTTGGGTATAGGTGGTTAGGTCAGGAAACTTTTTTCAGGAAACATAAAATCCCTAAAAAAAGTTCTGAGACCAACACTAACCTAAAGTATTTAAGTTTAAGGAAAGAGGGATTTTATGTTTCAAGACAAGACATTAGTATGCAAAGATTGCGGAAAAGAATTCGTATTTACAGCCGGCGAACAGGAATTTTACGCTGAAAAAGGTTTCCAGAACGAACCTGCCAGATGCAAAGAGTGCAGAACTGCAAGAAAAGCTAGCATGAACGGTGGAGCTAGAAGAGAAAGAGTCATGTACGATGCAGTATGTGCTGATTGCGGATGCGAGACTAAGGTACCATTTAAGCCATCAGAAGATAGACCTGTGTATTGCAAAGAATGCTTTGATGCAAGAAAATAAGTGAAAAGGCCACAATAAGTGGCTTTTTTATTTGT
>DUSG01000005.1 GCA_012842725.1 Clostridiales bacterium | reverse complement strand
TGGAATCAATGTCAAAGATTACATCGATAAATGAATTTACATTGACACCAGTAGCTTTATTACATAAATGAGGTGAAAAAATGATAAAGTAGAAATCATTTTACACCACTTGACAAGACACTATCTCTTATAATACCTGAAAAGGGATATTAAAATCAAATTTTACGTTTTTAAAAGCGAGAGGCATAGTGTCAGGTTAAAGAAAAATGAAAAATGAAAAGCCTCTACTCTGGTTTTCAGGGCAGAGGCTTTATTTTTTTTCATTTTTGGCTTTCGTTTTTAAAAATAAAGGGAACGATTTTGTATACATAAAATCAAAAGTTTTTGTTTTTAAAATCGATGTTGCATAAAAGCTTCTGCCAATCTTGCTGAAAATTATGTAGCCAGATTCCTATTTTTGATCTTCATTTTGAGAATGCAATTTTAAAAATGCTTTCTAAACCTGTTTTGGTTTTTAAAAACGAATTTAATATCGTAAGAAGACTGCATTCTGATGGTATTAGTTTGTGTAGCTTCAAATTTATTTTTTGGATGAGATAGCTTTATTAACGTCTGTTAATCTTTATTAATTCGCATTAATGGCCATTAATAGAAATTAACGGAGATTAACAGAGATTAATAAAAATTAATAGCAGTTAATAAACTTTATACCAATACATGAACGCCAAGAAAATCAAGAGTTCATTTGAAAATAACAGTTAAAAGAGCCGTTAAAGATATTGCACACGATTTTAAAAACAAACCAAGCATTGGAGAACTAAATTGATTTAGCGTTAAAAACTTTCGTATTGCAAGAAAAACGGAGAAAAACCACGATAAAATAGAATAATTTGCCAAGGTCAGCTTTAAAAGATTTTTCAATGCTGAAATATAACTTTTAGTTTTACTTAGGGAGTTAAAAGAAAAAATCTAAAAAAAACTTGAAGAATTTTATTATACATTGTGCTATGATTATAAAGAAGGAGGGATTGGTTTCGTGAGAAAGCCTCATCAAATATGGGCCTTAATTAATCCCGAGATGCATAGGAAACTAAAGGAATATGCGGTTGAAAACCATTTGGCTTCTACCCGAGCCAAGATGATTATGTATATACTTTATAATTTCCATCCAGAAGAGCTATTAGAAGATTATACTTTTCAATCACGAACAGGAAAGATGATTAATATTAAGGTTTCCGATGCAGAGCTTGAGTATATCAAAAGCCTTGCTCAACGCTATAATGTAACAATTAGCCGATTGCTGAGAAATATGGTTTATACTTATTTTTCCAAAACAGAAAATGCAAATCAAAAGATCTAAGCTAAGGTTTTACTTTTTTGCTCCGATCTTTAAGTTTAAAAACATATTATCAAAGATAGGCTTAAAAGGAGGTAAAATATTCAGATGTTAAAAACAATATTTGAGCTTTGCGAGCCACGACAAGAGACATTAACAGGTGGAACTATAGACGATGTTCAAGAGTTAGATATGCTTTTAGACAAAAGAATAGATCCGAACGATTTCTTTTCAAAAAATTATGTTACAAACAATATGCGTTTACTTTTTAACAAGACTTTTGCGAGATTTAGCGGACGGAGTGATGGTTCGGGTTTAATTGTATTAAAGCAGGCAATGGGCGGCGGTAAAACCCATAATATGATTGCTCTTGGGCTCTTGGCCCAGTATCCGAGTATAAGAAAACAGATATTAGGCGCTGATTTTCCTTACTTATATGAAGGTGAAATAGAAGTTGTAGGTTTTACGGGAAGAAATAGTCCAGAACTGCCGTGGATAGAAATTGCACATAGGTTAAACAGACTAAATCTATTCAGACAAAGTGTTAGAGAAGGGTATGAAGCGCCGAGTGATAAAGAATGGCGTGAACTTTTAAGTGGAAAACCTCTTCTTTTGCTTTTGGACGAGTTGCCTCCGTATTTTGAATACGCAGAAACAGTACCAAAAGGTGATTCAAACAAGGCAGTTTTTGTTAGCACTGGTCTTGCTAACTTGTTTAATGCTATAAACAGCCCTGATATGTCAAGAGTTGTAATAGTTCTATCAGACCTTGAAGCACAGTATGAAAAAGGAAGTGAATATGTTATTAATAAAACAGCGCTCTCGCTTAAAAATGAAGCAGAACGAACGGCAGAAATAATAAAACCTATTGATATTAGTAGTCCAGAAATTTATGAAATTCTTAGAAAAAAATTATTTAAACGGTACCCAATAAACCCGAAGTCTGATCCTGATGTTAATAACATTGCTAATTATTATTTTAGATTCTTATCCAATCTTGAGAATTCAGGATTAGTATCTGATACTGTTGATAAAATTAAATTAAGGTTTAAAGAATGTTATCCTTTTCACCCTGGGATTGTTGAACTGATAGCTAACTTTAGAAATAACTTAAAGTTCCAACAGACTCGAGGATTATTAAGATTATTCAGGCGTTATGTTCGATATTTGTACTTGAACAAAGACAAATTACCACCCAAATATTTTATAACTGTAAGCGATTATGATTTGAGTCAGGAAAACGACAATGATATGAGAGATTTAATAGTTTCAATTAATGCTGATTTAGATAACGCAATCAATAAAGATGTACATTCATTAAGCGGGGTATCAGTAGCTCAATTAATAGACAAGAAATATAACAACAATCTTGCTAGCAAATTTGCCAAGGCAATTTTGTTTGCTTCTTTGTCAACGACTGATCAAGAAACAGTGGGCTTAACTGAAGAGGAAATATATGCTTATACTCTTGAGCCAACCGATGATATAACCAAAGCAAAAGGTGTGCTGGAAGATTACTGGCGTCAAACATCATATTCAAAAGAAAATCAGCGCGGTAAAAAATATTTTGGTTACAATGAGAATGTCATAGCGCAAATGATAAGAAAAAGAGAACAAATTACTGATAGCATTGCAGAGGATGTGCTGCAGAGAGCATTAATAGCATATTTTGCACCGCGTGACAAAGATTGTTATCAGGCTGTATATCAAAACATAGTTGCTTTTGCTAAAGATTTAAGCAGTTTGCAGTTAAAACGTGATGAAGTTACCCTGGTAATTTCTAAACCTGTGAATAATAACGGTGAATTGAATAATACGCTTGTTGAATGGTGGACAGCGCTTGAACATAATAAAAACAGAGTGTTATTTTTGACAGGTTCAAGCAGATATTATAGAGAACTGATAGAAAGCATAAAGGATTATTTGGCCTGGTTTGAAGTTATGACTGCTTTACAGGAAAATAGGATTAATTCAACGGAGCCCGAGTATAAGCGAGCTGAAAGGGAATTGGCTAATAGTGCTTTAAGAGTTTTGGAGCGAATAAAATCGACTTTTCAGAAGTTGTATTATCCCAATAATGATATTTCAAAAGACTACCTGCACCAGTTAGATATAGATTATAGCACAATAAGACCAGAAACGGTGCGGGTAAATATAAGGCAGAGCAGGTTTGGTGCGGCTTCTGTAGATTCAAAAGTAGAACGGTTGCTTGGTAACAATCGTGATGGAGAAGAAGTCATCAGACAATCCCTAAGAAGCGAAGGAAAGTATATTGAAATCGATATTAACAATCCAAGAGAGATGGCGGAATTTGACGAAGATGTCCAGCTTTCCTTGCTTGATAGTGCCGTGTCGCAGAGAACTTCAATTACATGGGAAGAGGTGAAGCAACGTGCAGCTGACAGACCTAAATGGGTATGGTACGTGCCAGATCTGCTTGATAATTACAAGGAATGGAAAATAAGAAATGAACAATGGCTTGAGGATGGCGATGAAATAATACTAAAACCTCAGCGTAAAGCGACTGTAACGGTAGATGGCAATATTGAATATGATTTTGAAAATGATGAGATTGTTTTGAAATTAAGGGTTAAAAACGCCGATACAGTCTACTGTACTCCAGGCACGACAATAGATTTGACAACTGCCCAGAATGTGGAAAATTGGGAAGAGTTCAAATTAAAGCCAGGAAGAAACAGTAAGTTTACATTTTTAGCTGTAGATTCTTCTGGCACAAATATTGACAGCGATCCATTTATATTTACTTGTCCTATAAGATTGATTAAGCTTGAAGAGTTTACGGATGAACAAGGGCTAAAGCATATAAAAGTAAAAAGCCTGCCAGAAGCAGATATCTATTACACAACAGATGGTACTTCACCTATTAATAGTGATACAAGAATTTTATTACAAGGAAACGAAATAGTAGTTGACCCTTCGCAAGCTCAATGTATTCAAATAGTTGCTCGAAACAATGATGGTTATTCGAATATCATTAAAATTGACTATAAAGCAGGAGCAGTTATAGACCCAGTAAAACCTGTAAAATATCAACCTCGTAGCAATAACTTTGTGCGTTTCAATGATAGAAATATTTATTATAATGAGATTCAGAAGTTAAAATCTTGCAATGCGCGACCTCTGAAAGTTTACTTGGATATAGAAGACAGTCAAAATTCGAAACGAGAAATGACAATTATACTGTCTGAAGAAGATGGTATAGATATTGATTTGCTAAAGAATTTAGTTGATAAACTGTCAGCAGAAGTAATAAAGGATACTCAAGCAAATGTGAGAGGTCGATTTGAAAAAGTGTATTTTGAGACTGGAAAAGACTTCATAGAATGGTTAAGACTACAGAACAAGAAAGTAGAAGAATGTAATGGTGAGTTTGAACAACCATAAATATAAAGGAGCCAGAGATAAATGGGCAAAAGACAGATACAGTACCCACAAGTATATGGTTACGGTTTTGACCCCGAAGAAACCCATCACCATTTCATGGTAATTATTCCTAAAAGCAAAAAAGAAAAAGTAAGAGTATATGAGCGTTTTGTATGGTGTGGAGAAGAGGATTTAAAGAGTTTAAATGAAAGCAGAACAACAGAGAACAAGCTAAAAGTAGCAGTTCCTTATCATATCTGGGAGAGGTTATCTTCATACCTCTCCCAGGAGTTTAATTCCAGACTTAAAAAAGAGGGGTATAAGACTTATAAATGGAAAAAAGGTAACAATCCTGTTAACAGGCTTATGGGGAAAGAATTAGTACTCCTGTTGTGGGCAGTGGAAGACGTTGAGGATGTAGATCTTCTTCCGAAAGCGATAATTAACTGGCAGGGGCTCAGGCCAGAGGAAAGATGGTTTTTGTATGGGCTTGCCAATGCAGCAACAGGTAGTGCTAACGAAAAAAACATTGGTTGGCGAAAGGGAATAAAATACGGTCTATTGGAAAATCCAGTTGATGAGGAAAAAATAAAACAGATCAGTTTTTGGGACTACAAAGGGGGTATGCTGGATGAGCAATAGCATAATTGAAAATGTGTTTTTTCCGAAGCTTCTGTCATATGAAACGTATAAAGAAAGGAAATCAGGAGCAGGGCAAATACTGACAGGCCTTGGCAAGTGGTGGGGCAGAAAGCCTCTTGTATATGTACGTGCTCTCTTGTTAGGCAGTCTGCTTCCTGCTTCAGGAAATATTGAAAAAGATACAGAAATCTACATGAAATTACTGGGTTTATCAGAAAGAGAGTTATTAAGGCGAAAAAATAAAAACATAGAACCTTTGGTCAAATATGAATACATGACTGAAGAAGAAAAAGGAAGGTACGGTGCGGTTGTTGATTATAAAATAAATGGCCCAGAGCTTGATAAATTTAAGAGAGAGATAATAAGACGAATGGAGAAAAATAATTACACCCCTGATACATTGCCTGCTGATGTGGCCTTTAAATATGCTACTGATGAAGAAAAAAAAGAATATTTAAGGATATCTTTTAAAAACCTCTCAACCCAAGAGAAAAAAGAGCTTGAGTTACTGATATTTAAAAGGTTGCCTTATGATTTAAAATTAAATTACTGTATGGGTTTGGACAAACTTGACAACCTTTCAGAAGAGACATGGGAAGAGATAAACCAGTATTTGGGGACAAATGCACATTCATATCAGGAACTTGTAAAAGAGTTAGGAGAAAGGCGTTTTGGACAGATTCCAACAGTGGGCGATCCTTTTTGTGGCGGAGGTAATATACCGTTTGAGGCAGCAAGATTAGGTTTTAATGTGTATGCTTCTGATTTAAACCCCATTGCAATGCTCTTAACATGGTCGGCTTTAAACCTTTTAAGTTTGCCCGAAGAAAAAATAGATGAGTTAAAAGCATTTCAGAAAAGGGTATTTGAACTTGCGGATAAGCAAATAACAGAGTGGGGGATAGAACATAACTTAAAAGGACACAGGGCCAATGCTTATCTTTACTGTGCAGAGACAGTTTGTCCTGAGTGTGGGTGGAAAGTACCTCTTGCACCGTCATGGGTAATTGGGAAAAAGACAAGAACCATAGCTGTTTTAAAAGAAAATGATGAAAACAAAAGCTTTGACATAGAGATAAAAATGAACGCAAGCGCTGAAGAGATGGAAAAAGCCAAAAGAGGCACTGTAGTGGATAGTAATCTCCTGTGCCCGCACTGTAAAAACAGCATACCTATGTCGGTTGTGAGAAGAGACAAGAGAGACGAAAATGGCAATATTATCTGGGGACTAAGGCGTTGGGAGAAAAATGAGTTCATACCAAGAGAAGATGATGTTTTTCAAGAGAGGCTGTACTGTATAAGATACGAAGATAAAGAAGGCAACAGGTATTACAAAGCCCCAGACGAAGAGGATTTAAAGAGAGAAAAGAAGGTAATCGAACTTTTGAGAGAAAGATTTGATAGATGGCAGCAAAAAGGGTATATTCCAAGCGATGTGATTGAAGAGGGGGAAAAAACTAACGAGCCTATAAGAACAAGAGGCTGGGCATACTGGCATCAGCTTTTCAACCCCCGCCAGCTCCTTTTACACGGGCTTTTGATGGAGCTGATTGACAAAGAGGCAAAGGCAAAAGAGGAAAAAATTGTGGGGCTGCTGGGGGTGAATAGGTGCTGTAATTTTAATTCTAAACTTTCTCGTTGGCATAAAAGTTATGAAAAAGTCCAGGATACTTTTTATAACCAAGCGTTAAATACTGTGTATGACTATTCATGTAGAGCTTTGTCTTATCTAGAAGAGAATATTTGTATTGAGATAAGTCGTTCTTTGAATGTAAATAACACATTAATAATATCAACTTCTGATGCCCGCGATATAAAACACCCATGTCACATCTGGCTCACTGACCCGCCATATGCCGATGCGGTCAACTACCACGAGCTTTCGGAGTTCTTTTTAGCATGGGACAGGAAATTTTTAAAAGAAGTTTTTCCTGAGTGGTATACGGACAGTAAAAGGGCGTTGGCAATAAAAGGGTCGGATGACCAATTTAAGCTTGCCATGACGGAGGCTTTCAAGAATATAGCTGAACATACACCTGAAGGCGGTTATGTTATAATAATGTTCACGCATCAGGACGCAAAGGTGTTTGCTAACCTTGTCCAGATTCTGCTCACAACAGGCTTAAGGATTATGAATGCGTGGTCTGTTGCTACTGAAACGGAATCAGCAGGGATTGATGAGGGCAATTACGTTCAGTCAACAGTGGCAATAATTCTCAAAAAAGATTCAACTTATAAAAGGCAAAGAGCGTTCCTGAGGCAACTTCGTGGCATTGTAAAAAGCGAAGTAGAGAAACAGATCAACTATATGATGGAGGTCGAAAAAGGACTTAAAGGAAATAAAATTTTTACTTCAGCAGATTTAGAGCTTGCAGGTTATTATGCGGCATTGAGGGTGCTGACTGCATATGATATTAGCGAATCAGAAGAAAAAATAGCAGAATTTCTGGAAGACATGCGCTCATATGCGAGTAGCATTATCCTGCCTCAAGGATTTAAAGAATCGGGTTACAATATTGAAAGCATTAAGGAAGTGTGGGCAAGCTTGAACAATTACGAGAAGTATTACATTCGCGGCCTTGAGTTTGAGAAGGAAGGAGAAAGGAAAATAAAGTTATACCAGGATGCGGCTAGAGGGCTGGGCATACTGGATTATAATGATTTGCTTGGAGAAAACAGGGTAAATAGGGCACGAGTAAAAACGGCAACAGAATTTAGGATGACTATTTTAGAAACTCAGCACGGGTTTAGTAATACAATCTTGAGATACATACTTGCTGCAATCAACGTAGCGCAGGAGAAAACAAAAGAAACAGGTGATGAAACTGCAGCGATTGGTATTGCTCATGAGTGGCTAAAGAACAAGCTTGGCAGTGAATACTGGCATAGAAAACAAAAGGTGGAGATACTGCTGAAATATATCTCAAACCTTAGTATGTTACCTCAATGGATAGAAGATTCAAGAATAGCACGCTACTTGTTGGAAAGGGTTGTAAATGATAGAATGTAACTTTGCTTGAAAGGGGGCGAAAGGGGACACCACGGCTTTTGGGTTGTCCCCGCCTGATTATGTTGAATCACTATTCTTCGCGCCGAAACAACCTTTTAGAGGAATTCTTGAATCCGTGTCTCAAAAATGCCCAAGGTTACGACAGACTTGCAGGGTACTTTTGCTCATCTGTTTTGGAAGTGGCAGGCGAGGCAATAGAAAGTGTTGATGGACAAATTAGAGTGGTATGCAACTCAAAGGTGGAAAAAGAAGATGTAGAAGTTGCTAAAATGGTAAAGCGCAAATTGATGAGGGAATGGAGACATTCGAGGCCAGAAGAAAAGGCGATTTTTTGCCAGGAAAGGTTCAAGAAACTGTATGACCTTTTGAAAAGTGGAAAGATGCAAGTGAAGGTAATGCCTGACGATGTATATGGTTTAGTTCATGCGAAGGCAGGGATAATAACAAGGCATGATGGAAGTAAAGTGGCATTTATAGGAAGTGTTAACGAAACGCGTGCTGCATGGGCAGAAAACTATGAAATGTTATGGACAGACGATTCAGAAAAAAGTGTTAAATGGGTGCAGGAGGAGTTTGACTTTTTCTGGAATAATCCATACGCGCTTGAACTTTGTGATGCTATTATAGAAGACATAGGCAGGATAGCTCAAAGGCGAGTAATTTCATTAGAGGAATGGAGGAAAAATCCAGATCCTGCCTCAGTTGTCGTAGAATCCCCTTTTTATAATGATGGCTTTGAGCTTTGGAATCATCAAAAATATTTTGTAAAAATGGTGTTTGAGGAACATGTAAAAAAAGGTGGAGCGCGTTATATTCTTGCCGACGAAGTAGGTTTGGGCAAAACTGCTCAGTTGGCTTTGATAGCCGAACTGGCAGCATTATACAGTGATAAGCCCGTGCTTGTAATAGTTCCTAAAACGCTTGTTTCTCAGTGGCAGGAGGAGTTAAAAAATACATTTGGCATTCCATCAGCCGTATTTGACGGCAATAAGTGGGTGCTTGAAGATAAACGGGAAATTAAACCCAGCAACGATCTGCCAGCAATTCTCCAATGTCCGAGGAGAATAGCAATTATTTCTCATGGTTTAATAAAAAGGTATTCGCGGGCAATTGAACCCTTACTCGATCTTGAATACGAATGCGTGTTGGTCGATGAAGCCCACAGGGCACGCAGAAAAAATCTAAATAAGCCAGAAGAAAGCCCCGATCCTAATAATTTAATGAAGTTTTTATTAGAAATTTCTCCAAAAACAAAGACAATGATATTAGCAACAGCAACCCCTATCCAACTTCATCCTGTTGAAGGCTGGGACTTATTATATATTTTAGCTAAAGGAAGCGAACGAATACTTGGATCAGAAATAAGTCAATGGCGGTTGAGACATTTGGACGGAATAGCGTATAGTTGTGGTGAAAAAGAATCGCCGCGTGGCAGTGAAGCATGGCAATGGATAAAAGACCCTCTGCCCCAGGAAGATGAAGACAGTGATGATAAGAGTATGAATTCTTTGTTTGGAGAATTAAGGATGCTTTTAGGAATGAGAGGAAACGAGACAAGAACAGCTATGAGCTATGAAGATTTGTCGCGTCACGGAAAAGATATTGTTGATAATTTAGTTAGAGGAGACTTTTTTAGAAAATATAATCCATTTATAAGATTTATAGTGAGGCGAAGACGGGCAATTCTTGAAGAATTAAAAGATCCAGAAACAGGCAAACCATACCTGGAAAAAATTGATATTGTATTTGGGGAAGGGCAAGAAAAGGGTCTGTCGTTATCCTGGAGGATGCAAAAGGCGTATGATGAGGCGTTAGAATTCACAAAGTTATTAAAGCAAAGAGGAGCTAAAGGATTTTATAAGACATTACTTCTAAGGAGAATAGGAAGTTCAATGAGGGCGGGTTTAAAAACAGCACGTGCTATATTTGAAAAAAGAGCAATTGATGAATCTATATTAACCGAGGAAGAATTAGAAGAAATTGAAGACGAAGAATTAACAACCTTTGATCTTGGCCATGCGAAAGAATTGGAATGTTTATTAAATATCATTGACATTCTCAGCAATAATCAAGAGGAAGATCCAAAGTACAATAAAATCAAAGATATACTTTTAAAAGTGAAGTGGATAGAACGTGGGTGTGTAATATTTTCTGAATACTTTGATACAGCTCAGTGGATAGCTGAAAAACTTTCTAATGATATATCAAATTTAGAAGTAGGGCTTTATGCAGGAGCTGGCAACAGTTCGGGCATTTACAAAAAAGGAAAACTAATTGTGATGCCACGTGAAGATGTTAAAGAACTTGTTCTTAATAAAAAAATAAAAGTTTTGATTGGAACGGATGCTGCAGGAGAAGGTTTGAATCTTCAAGCTCTTGGAACATTGATTAATGTTGACTTGCCTTGGAACCCTGTAAGATTGCAGCAAAGAATAGGACGTATCCGCCGCCATGGACAGGTATATAACGAGGTGTATGTATATAATTTGTTTTATCGTGGTTCTGTTGAAGAATATGTTCATAGCGTCTTAAAAAGGCGTATAGAACATACAGAAGGAATGATTGGGCCAATTATACCCGTGCTGGGCGATGAGAGAATAAGAGATGTGATTGAAGATGAAGAGATAAGAAATGAAGAACATCCTTTTGATATTAAATATCGTAACCATGTGGCGAAAGTAGATTGGGAAAATATTAATGTTGTTCTTAATGATGAAGAAAGGATAGGACATCTCATTAAGCCATGGCCTGGGGCAAATAAATTAATATAAATCGTGCTATTACATTTGCTGGGGTTATAGAACGCCTTATTGATTTATTAAGGGAAGTTTTTAAGTGGAGTGAGAAAAAGTGTATTTACATAGGGTGATTATTAAAAATTTTAGAAGCATTGAATATGTAGATATAACTTTTGCCAAAGGGAAAAACATTATTGTTGGAAAAAACAATTGTGGAAAAAGTAATATTATTAAAGCAATAGATTTAGTTTTAGGAGAAAGTAATCCAGCATATGTGAAAAATGAGAATATAACAGAGAGAGATTTTTTCACATATAAAATCAGGGATGGAGTGAAGGAGGAAATTGTAATTACTAATGATATTTTTATTTATTGTGAATTGAGGCGAGATGAAGGAGAAGATATTCCTTATGATATGATGCTTGAGTGCTCGGGGTTTTATAAGTATTCACGATCGATAGATAAGGACGCTATAAAAAATTGTTTCGAAAATGAGTTTTTAATAAATCCTGATGAGTTAAGATATGAGGAAAAACAGTATATAAATCCAAAGAAAAACATTGACCAGGTTATAGAGAAATTTGAAAATAAATATATATTTGCATTTGTTTTGAAAGCATATAGGAATGAAGATGGAGATGTAAAGAAGGAGTTGCGATTTTTTTATAGAGAAGATGAAAATTCAAATTGGACAATGGCATTTTCAGCACCAATTCGCAATGAATTTCTTCAAAGTGCAATAATACCCTCTTTCAGGGATCCAACGGTACAATTAAGAATTAGTAAGTGGAACTGGTATGGGAAACTATTACGACATCTAACTAAAAACCAAAATAAAGATGATGAGCTGAAGAAAGCTTTTTTACGAATTAAAGAAATTGCTGATGAAGTATTTAGTGATGTAAAACAGAAAATTAGCAGTGGTTCCTTCAATGTAGCCTTCCCTGGAACTGAGATATTATTTCAGTTCAGTGCCGACGAAAAACCAGATATTTATAAGAATGTAGTTATATATATCGATGATGGATACAAATCATTAATTACAGATAAAGGCTCGGGCATCCAAAGTGCTACGATTATAGGTTTGTTTAGCTATTATATAAATTATGTTAACACAAAATCATCTGCTTTACTATGTTTAGAAGAACCAGAACTTTATTTACACCCCCATGCCTGCAGAACTATTAATTACAAGCTGGACGAGTTTTTAAATGAGGGCAAAAACCAGGTTATAATTACTACACATAGTCCAGAATTTTTAAAAACAATAGAACCCAATATGATTATAATTCTTGCAAGAAAAAATGAAGGGAAAACTGTTATACATCAATTAAATATAGAAAAATTTAAAGATGTATTGGTTGATAACAATCAAAATGAGGTATTTTTTGCAGATAAAGTAATTATTTGTGAAGGATATGATAACTACATAATTAAATGGATTGCAGAGGAATTTTACGGTAATAAACTTAATGAAGAAAACATCTCAATTATAAGCGTTGGAGGCAAGGATAATATAAGTAAATTTGTCAACTTAACTTTGAAATTAGGAATTGATACTTATATCGTGGCTGATTTTGATTATTTTTTAAGGGATAGAGATGTAGAGAAGGTTAGAAAGTATGAGGGTGCTAAATGCCATGAGAGTATTGAAAATTTAGGAGAAACTTTCTTTATTAGTCGTTTTGGAGAAGAAGGAAAAAAGATATTTGGGTTAGTGTCAAAAATTAGAAATATTATAAAGCAAAATTATGAAGAGAAGTTTTATACAGCAAAAAGCATAGAAGATTTTAGAGGTGAGGAAAAGTTTAACAGATTAGAAGCCATTATAAGGACATTAAGAACGAAAGGTATATGCATTCTGTCTGGTGATATTGAAAGCTTTTTTAATAAAGACTTCCAATTAGTTAGCGAAACAAATAAATTATCGTTAGAAAAAATTTTTGAAATAAATTCTATATTGAATAAGGGATGTAAAATTTCCAGCATATTTAATGTTGGTGAAATAAAGGAATTTCTTGACAGAATCTTTCGCGCATCTGAAACATCAGATGGGTGTAAACAAGAATGTGTTAGGGATTGAATATTGACCGTTGGTTTGGCTAAAGCTTACAATAAATGAAATAGCACATTGTAAATTAGAGCAGGGTAAGATTATTTAGTTTTGAAAGGGAAGATTCATAAATTTGAAGAGAAAGGAGGATATAATAGTAATGCCGAGCAACACATTAGTAACACTTGCAGAAATATTTAACAATCGCTTTTTTAGGATACCCGACTATCAAAGAGGTTATGCGTGGCAAGAAAGGCAATTGGAGGATTTTTGGGAAGACTTAGAAAATCTGAAATTAGGAAGATCTCACTATACAGGTTTATTAACAATAAAAGAAGTTGATAAAAAAGATGCCACCAACTTGGAAAAGTGGAAAGATGATCTATGGCTTTTTGATAAGGGTTTTAAAGCGTATTATATTATTGACGGCCAGCAGAGGTTGACAACAATTATTATTTTGCTTCACGTCATTTTATCTAAATTTAATGACGATGATTTAATCAATTATGACTATGTCAAAAATCATAAAGCTAAATATTTGTATCAGGAAGTTGGGGGAAAATATAAATCATATATTTTCGGTTATGAAAAAGATGATCCTTCGGATGAGTTTTTTAAGACAGAAATACTTGAACAAGAGTCGATTCCCTCGCATAACGTTCCAAAAGAAACGCTCTATACTGCGAATCTAAGGAAAGCAAAAGAATTCTTTATTGAGAAAATAACCAAAATGGAAAAAGAACAAATTGAAGAATTATTCAAGAAAATAGTGAACGGACTAAAATTTAATTTGTATGAGATTGATGATGAATTAGATGTATTTGTGACTTTTGAGACAATGAACAACAGAGGTAAGCCTTTGTCAAAACTTGAACTGCTAAAGAACAGACTTATCTATTTATCTACTATTATTCCCGAAAATGAAGACATTAAGAATAAACTACGCAAGGAGATAAATGAAGTTTGGAAGACTGTGTACGAATATCTTGGCAAAAACAAAGACAGCCCTTTAGATGATGATGAGTTCTTAGAAAACCATTGGATAATGTATTTCAAATATGAAAGAAGAGAAGCAGAGGCCTATGCAAAGTTTCTTTTGGAAGAATATTTTATAGGCAAAAATATATTAAGCCAGAATGCCAAACATACAGTTGGTTATAAAGAGATAGAGGAATACATCAGTAGTCTTGCGGAAAGTGTAAAAGCCTGGTTTTATATGTTCAATCCTGAGTATCAAGGTTCAAATTTTGACGAAGAGGTCATAGAATGGCTTCAAAAGTTTGAAAGATTAGGGTTTGGTGCCTTTAAACCTCTTATTATGGCTGCAATTGTTAAAAAAGAAAAGCAAGGTATTTTGCTGGAATTATTAAAAGCTTGCGAAAGGTTTGTATTTTTAGTTTTCTCAGTTTCCAGAAGGCCATCTAATACACAAAACAGCAATTTTTTCCGCTTAGCTTCAGAATATTATAAAGGAGAAGTCGATATAAAGACGGTAATTGACAGGATAAATTCGTTATCTGATGATGTTGATAATGAAGGGTGGTATGATATAAAGAAATTCTACGACTATATAGATGAACAATTTAGAAAATATAAAGGATTTTACAGCTGGAACGCATTAAAGTATTTTTTATATGAATACGAATTGTATTTACAAAAACAGGCAAAAGGAGACAGCAAAGTAGACTGGAGGAATATAAAGCAAAAAAGAATAGAAGAGACTATAGAACATATTTATCCTCAAGATGACAGTGATCCATATTGGCAACAAAGATTTGGAGAAATTACCCAGGAGAAAAAGCAAATCCTCTTACATTCTCTTGGTAATTTATTGCTTGTTTCCAAACCTAAAAATTCTCAACTCCAAAATAAAGGTTTTGATACGAAGAAAAAAGATGGTAACACAGGATATTTCAACGGTTCGTATTCTGAAATAGAAGTTGCACAATACAATGAATGGACGGAGAAAGAAATAATTGAAAGGGGCAAGAAGCTTTTAGAATTTATGGAGAAAAGGTGGAACATTGAAATACCTGACAAAATTAAACTTTTAGGATTTTAATTACTAATGAATTAGCAAATAAAATAGGAGTTAGCTATAAATGCTTAAGATAGATCAATATGAATTTAAATATGTGTGCGACATAATGCCTGAAACAGATGACGATGGAAATATTATTGAATATTATCCGCAAGGGTTGTATAGAAGGAAGGAAAGTGTTGAATTGCATGAAAACGGCAAAGGACCGTTTTGCGGGTTTAAAATCCCTGCTTGTTGGGCTGGTAAAGAAGGCGTCTATTGCATATATTCAGATGATCAATTAGTTTATGTAGGTGAATGTGTAGACCTAAGCAAACGATTTAATATGGGTTATGGCAATATCTCTCCTCGCAACTGC
>DUSG01000270.1 GCA_012842725.1 Clostridiales bacterium | reverse complement strand
GAAAAGGAGGAATATTATGGCTAAATTTGTTGATCTAAACAGTGATGTAGGCGAAAGCTTTGGTAACTACAAATTGGGACTTGATGAAGAAGTACTGAAGTATGTCACCTCAGTAAACATTGCATGCGGATGGCATGCAGGAGACCCATTGATCATGGATAAAACCGTAAAGATGGCAGTTGAGAAGGGACTGGGTATAGGTGCTCACCCCGGATATCCGGATTTGATGGGTTTTGGAAGAAGAAATATGGATATAACACCAAAAGAGGCAAGAACTTACATGTTATATCAATTAGGCGCACTACACGCATTTGCCCAAGCTGCCGGCACAAAACTGCAGCATGTTAAATTGCACGGAGCATTTTATAATACAACTTCTGTAAAACCAGAACTGGCTGAAGAAATAATAAACGGAATATTGGAATTTGATAAAAATCTAATATTGCTGGCATTGTCGGGAAGCTACATCGCAAAAAGAGCTATGGAAAAAGGCGTAAAAGTAGCACAGGAAGTCTTTGCAGACAGAGCTTATAATCCAGACGGCACTTTGGTATCTCGTAAATTACCAGGGGCTGTAATCCATGACAAGAACGAAGCAATTGAAAGAGTAAAAAAGATGGTTCTGACAGGAAGAGTTACAGCTATAGACGGAACAGAAATATCAATAGCTGCAGATTCAATATGTGTACATGGTGATAATCCTGAAGCTGTAAATTTCGTAAACACAATAAGAAAAAGTTTGGAAGACGAAGGTGTTGTACTAAAACCATTCAGTGAGTTCATAGGTTAATATATAGAAAATTTTTCAGTAAATTTGAAAGGAGCAATATTGATGAAGGGTAAAAATCTATCAGTTTTATTTGGTGCAGCGTTCCTGATGGCTACATCAGCCATAGGACCTGGTTTCTTAACTCAGACAGCAGTTTTTACAGAGCAGTTAAAAGCTGATTTTGGTTTTGTAATTTTGGCATCGGTTATACTAGCACTTATAGCTCAGCTTAATGTTTGGAGAATCATAGGCATATCTGGCATGAGAGGTCAGGAAATAGCCAATACCGTATTACCTGGTTTAGGTTATTTTGTAGCCTTTCTGGTAGCTCTTGGCGGTCTTGCATTCAATATAGGCAACGTCGGCGGAGCTGCCATGGGATTGGAGGTAATATTTGGACTAGATTTAAAAATTGGAGCAGCAATTTCTGCCATAATTGCAATTATCATATTCCTGTCCAAAGAAGCAGGAAAGGTCATGGACAAAGTTACACAAATACTTGGCGCCATGATGATAATTCTGGTTGCTTATGTTGCTATCACATCAAAACCTCCGGTAGGTGAAGCAATTGTAAGGACATTTGCACCTACACAATTCCCTATGTTAGCTATAATCACTCTAGTAGGTGGAACTGTTGGTGGATATATAACCTTCTCCGGTGGTCACAGACTCCTTGATGCAGGTATACATGGCAAAGAAAACATCGATGACATAACAAAATCTTCCTTAACAGGAATGGGAATTGCAGCAATAATGAGAATTCTATTATTCCTAGCCGTACTTGGCGTTGTATCTAAAGGCATGGCATTGGATCCAGCCAGCCCTCCTGCATCAGCTTTCAAACTTGGGGCAGGTATTGTAGGATATAAACTTTTCGGCCTTGTTATATGGGCTGCTGCTTTGACTTCTATAGTTGGCGCTGCTTATACATCCGTATCATTCCTGACAACTTTCGCGAAAATAATTGCAGACAATAAGAACAAATGGATAATAGGTTTTATAACCGTATCTACATTGATATT
>DUSG01000044.1 GCA_012842725.1 Clostridiales bacterium | reverse complement strand
GAAAAGGGAACCAGAGAAGAGGACAAACTGACTTTGAAATATCAGGTGGAACAGGCAGAAGCAGATCTTGAATATAAAGAAAGCGCAGTAGCAGATGCAATCCTGAGGTCAGATATGGATGGATATGTAATGGATATATTATATGAGGACGGAGAAATGATTTCTGCAGGTTATCCGGTGATGGTGCTGGGAAGTAAGAGAAACATAGTGAGTTTTGGATTGACTGAGGAAGATATGGCGGAAGTAGATATAGGCCATAACATCACTGTAGAACATAATGGTAAGAAATATGGTGCAGTCATAAAGAGCATCTCAAGGATAAAGGATAGCGAAACTCAAACATATAACGCAGAGGCTGTTGTAGATGGCGATCAACTTCCTGCAGGTGCAGTAGTAAAAATCATCATACCCACTGATGAGTATTATTCCGTCATGATACCTCTCAACACAGTATTGAGGGGAGATTATGACTATGTATATATATTTAGGGATGGAAAAGCTGAGAAAAGAGAAATAAATCTTGGCAGTATAAAAGGAGATTTGGTTGAAGTTTCAGGATTGGTTAAAGGAGAAAAGCTTATAGTTGAAGGTTTTAAGAATATAAAACATGGAGATATGGTTGAGATTATTCAATGACAAGGGAGGGGTAAGATTATGATGAAGGCTGTTGCAGCTGCATTGAGAAATAGAAAAATAACCCTTGTATTGGCAATAGTGGCAATGATATTCGGCATTTATAGCTACTATGCTATTCCAAAGCAAGAGGATCCGGACATAACCCCACCCTTTGCCATGTTGACAACTACATACCCCGGAGCTTCACCGGAAATTGTTGAAAAACTGGTTACTAAGAAGATAGAAGATAAGCTGGTGGAGGTTGAAGGATACGATTATTCCCAATCATATTCCCAAAACAGCGTGAGCATAGTAATACTCCGTTTGAGGAATGGGGCTGACATAGAAAAATCCTGGAGAATGCTTCGGGAAAAGATGGATGACCTTCAGAGCCAGCTTCCGGAAGATTGCAGCAAAATAGATATAAATACGGATCTGGCAGATACGGCGGGGATTATCATAAGCCTTACAGGAGACAATTACAGCTATGAGGAACTGGAATTTTTCGCAGAAGATTTGAAAAATGAGCTGATGAAGATTGATGGCATATCAAAGTTTGAGATAAGCGGAGCCCAAAAAAAAGAGGTTAAAGTGAAAGTTGATATAGGTAAACTTAATCAGTATATGCTGTCATTGCAGGATATTGTAAATATCATAAAGTCTTCCAATGTGGAGATACCTTCGGGTACCATAGAAGGCAGTTCCATCAATGTCAAAGTATCAGGCCAATATGAGACCTTAGAAGATATAATGAATACTATTGTATATGTTTCTGAGGATACCGGAGCTTCTGTAAGACTTAAAGATATAGCTCATGTAGAAATGGGCTTGGAAGATTCCAGTTACAAGGTAAAGCATAACGGACAGAACGCGGTACTTCTGACAGGATATTTTGTCAAGGATAAAAATATAGTGAATATAGGCAAGAAAGTAGAAAAGACTTTAGA
The DNA here is from genome assembly GCA_012842725.1 of Clostridiales bacterium. Taxonomy (GTDB): domain Bacteria; phylum Bacillota; class Clostridia; order Lutisporales; family Lutisporaceae; genus Lutispora. The sequence goes on along the minus strand of DUSG01000044.1, from coordinate 2,937 downwards.
AGGTTTAAAAAACAGACTGCCTGAGGATGTAAGCTTGGATAGAGTTCTCTTCCAACCTGAAGAGGTGTCCAAGTCTACAAATAACTTTATTAGAAATCTTATCGAGGGTATGGTTTTTGTAATAATCGTTGTATTTCTCGGAATGGGACTTAATAACGCCATAGTGGTTTCCACCGCAATACCTCTATCTATCATGGCAACTTTTGTGACCATGTATCTGACAGGTATCAAGCTCCATCAGATATCTATATCGGCCCTGATAATAGCTCTTGGGATGTTGGTGGACAACGCAATAGTAATAAGCGATGCCATTCAGGTGAGGCTAGACAGAGGAGATGATAGGTTTGAAGCCTGCATTGAAGGTGTAAAAGAAGTTGCAGTACCTGTATTCAGTTCTACATTGACCACTGTAGCTGCTTTCATACCCTTGTTGATGCTGGATTCCGTTGCCGGAGAATATGTCATAAGCGTACCTCAGATTGTAATGATATCCCTGAGTTTTTCATACATAACAGCTTTATTTGTAACTCCTTCTTTAGCATATATTTTCTTTAAGCCGGGAAGGCAAAAGATTAAAAGCTTTTCTTTGAGAAAGGTGTTTATAAATCTTCTGGCCAAGGCTTTAAGATATAGAAAGATGACAATTGCTGTATCTATAGGTGTATTTGCTCTATCAATATATATAGCCTTCCAACTGGGGCTCCAATTCTTCCCCTATGCGGACAAGGATATGATGTATATAAATATTAACAGTGAGAAAAGCAATGATTTGGAAAGGACGGAAAAGATAACTGAAGATGTATTTAAAGTTCTGGAAGAGCAACCTGAAATAGTGTTTTATACCGCAGCTATAGGAGACGGGCTTCCTAAATTCTATAATGCCATACCTATAAGTACGCCTTCCAAGGATTATGCCCAGATTTTAATAAAGCTGGACTTGAAAAAGACGGATAGATTTAAGACAAATTCAGAATTTGCTGATTATCTGCAGTTTGAGCTGGATAAGAGAATTACAGGGGGAACTGCGGCAGTTAAGATGCTGGAATTGGCAGAGCCTACAGCAGCGCCTGTAATTGTAAGAATTTCAGGTGAAGATATGGAAACATTGGTCCATTCAGCTGAGCAAATTAAGTCCATGTTGGAGGATATACCCGGAACAATGAACATTGATGATGACCACGCAGACAGAATATATGAATATAATGTGGATTTAGATCAGTCAATGGCTGCATACTACGGTCTCAGTGCCTATGATGTGCAGAATGAAGTGAACATTGCACTGATGGGTAGGGTAGCCACCAAGCTTCGACAACATGGAAATGAATACAATATCAGAGTAAAAGGAGATATAAGTTCAAAGGAAGACCTGGAGAACCTTATGATTAAATCTTCAGTATCAAACACTAAAGCCCTTTTGAAGTCAGTGGCTCCCATAGGCCTTGAACATATGTATCCTCAAGTAAAAAAATATAACAGAGATATGACTGTCATGGTATACAGTGATGTAAAAACGGGATATAACCCTGTAGATATAGAGAGAAAATTGGAAGAGAAGTTGAAAGAAACGGATATGGCCAATGTCTCTATTGTATTTGACGGAGAGAGAGAAAAGATAATACAGTATTTTGGAGATTTGGGAGTATCGATGATATTTGCCGTAATAATTGTATATATCATACTGTTGTTCCAGTTCAGGTCCTTTATACAACCATTTATAATACTGGTGACTATACCCCTTTCCGTCATAGGTTCCATATTTGGCCTGGCAATATTCAGGCAACCCCTGTCCTTTACAGCCCTTTTGGGTGTGGTAAGTCTTGCGGGAGTAGTTGTAAATAATGCAATACTGCTCATAGATTTCATAAATGCAGAGAGAGCAGAGAGAAAGGATGTAAATGAATCTTGCATAGATGCGGTAGATAAGAGATTCAGGCCTATAATGCTGACAACCACAACTACGGTTATAGGTCTTATACCATTGGCATTAGGCGGCAGCAGCCTCATGGTACCTATGGCAGTATCATTGATGAGCGGACTTATGGTATCAACGCTGCTAACAATGGTAGTAATTCCTGTAGTTTACAGTTTAGTTGAAAAAAGAACAGTTTAACTGTTCTTTTTTCAACTAAATGTTTGCCTTTTCCAATAAATTTTCTACAGCTTTCGTTGCTTCTTTGGAAGCCTCCACTTGAATCATTGAATAATTCATCAGTTTATCCAACTGTTCAGATATTTTGGATATTTCTTCCGACAGCAAAGACAAAATCTTATTTATTTCTTTGGCATTAACTTCGCTGTTGTCTGCCAGGTTTTGGACTTCTCTTGCTACAACTGAAAAGCCTTTTCCATGTTCGCCTGCACGGGCAGCTTCTATATTGGCGTTTATCCCCAGTATCTTGATCTGCTTAGCTATTTTATTTACATATTGGAGTATCTTGTCGCTTTCCATTATGTGATGATTTGATTTATTCGCAATATCCAAAAGTTTGTTGCTTATCTCATGGACGTTACCGATGCTGTTGTTAATCTGTTCAAGATGTCCCTGAACTATGGCAGAAGCTTCTTTTATAGCTTCAATCTGATAATTCAATCTATCCAGTGTCTGATTGTTTTTCTCCACTAAAGACATGAACAGCTTTGCTCCTTTAGAAGTTATTATCTCACATTTGTCCTTATACATTTGTGTCAGTTCCTCAGATACTGCAGTTACTCCCGTAGCTTCTATGATTAAATCAGGGTCTACTTTTTCCATAGCTGTTAATGAATCACTATATCTGATGCCTAATTCTTTTGCTAAGGCTATTCCCGGCGCATTTAAATTTCTATCGATTACCATTACTACCTTTACATCCAATATACTGGAAAGAGTTTTTATGATTTTAGTGCCCCCCGTTCCAGCACCAACTACCACAATGTTCAACCAAATTCCTCCTTTTT
>DUSG01000269.1 GCA_012842725.1 Clostridiales bacterium | reverse complement strand
TTCCACAATGATTTGATGCTTTCAATTAGTCTTGCGTTGGTTTTCAACTCAATGTACATATTTGGGTTTTTCGGTACTATAAACATTCCAAGGCTTGATATTCCCCTTGCATAATCCCTGTACTCTAAGACCTTTCTTTCACCATTCAGCTTCAAGACATCCAGCCAAATATATGTAGGATTGGTGCGCAAAAAGGAAGCCAAATCCTCTTCATTTTCTATTATTCTGTTGTTTATAGAAAGGATTATATCTCCGGGTTCAATGTTCATATTGTCTCCCGGAAATCCTTTATAACAATACAGTACCCTTAAACCCTTTTTAGGAGCGTCGAATAATGCCTTTCCTCTTTCCTCAGACTTCTGCCCATTTATTATCAATAGCTCATGCCCTAAAGGTGAAAAGATGGCAGCCAGATATGCTATCAAACGTATTTTTGATCCCGCAACTGCAAGTATTGTTAATATTATGCTGTATATGAAAAGTCCCAATGAAGAATCTCTGCATCTTTTCTCAGGAGTTGTGGTTATGGCCATATCTCCATATCCTAATAGTATAGGTATCGGCTGAATAATATACATCAAATCATTATTATTTATATCTAAACCATATTCTCTGATTATAGGCCACCAATCCGGCATGGGTACGGATTCTCCGACTCCTCCTATTGCAAGTGTCGCAAATAGTATCATCATAGGAAGAGGCCATATCCTGTTCATTACGTATCCTCCAACTATATTTCCGTCATTTCGCTTCAGGAACACAGGTACGGCATCAGAAAACCCATCAAGCCATATAAGTAAGCTCTCTACCATATGAAGGATTCCCACCAAGGCAATTATACCCATAGGATTTATGCCAGGAAAGCCAAAAATCAGATTCATCAGAGCAACAATACCGCCTGCATAGGAAAAACATAAGTACCTTATATTGAATAAGGATAGCATTAATGCTATCATCCATAGATATAAAATCCCTGATGATCCATTGCCTGAATTCATTCCATATTTTTCAACTGTAGTTCCCAATAAAACTGCAACACCACTGCCTAGCAGCCCGGCCAGTAAACCTACCAGCACAGAATTCTTCAATTTCATCCATGCAGGAATTCTATATCCCAGCATTTTTTCTTCCATATAGGCACTTTTATTATAGATGATATACGCTATCCCGATAACTATCCAAAACAATGGATTCATCAACAGGGAACCTATTGACACAATGATCATTTCTGAAACTTTAAGGAAAATAACCATTTAACACCTCTGTTATTCCATCAACTTTCGTATTACTTCAATAGCTTTCTCAAGCTGTACATCCCTGATGTCTTCAGGTTTTTGCCCTTCGGATATTGTCAAAGGTTTAACTTCAATATCAGGCTCAATTCCCACCTTGTTTATATCAGTACCATTGGGAGTATAATATTTCTGTATGGTCAATTTGAATCCGCTGCCGTCATTTAATTTTTCCACTGTCTGAACCAATCCTTTACCGAATGTTTTTGTTCCTATCAATAGACCTGCTTTTCTATCCTTAACGGCACCGGAAAGTATTTCAGAAGCACTGGCGCTTCCTTCATCCACAAGGATTACAAAAGGTATATCCACCTTCCCGCTCTTTGATTTGGTTGCCACCCTATTCTTTTGCTTATCTTCAGTATAGAATATTACTCCCTCATCCAGTAATTCATCTGCCACTTGTACGCACTGACTTACATACCCACCGGGATTTTGTCTCAAATCAATGATTAACCCTTTTACCTTCTGTTTTTTTAGTTCATTCAATGCGTTCTTGAATTCCTTACCAGTATCTTCATCAAACATGCTTATCCTTATATAACCGATTCCGTCTTCCAGAACTTCTCTCTTTACTGTTTTTAAAACTATATCTTCTCTTTTTATTTCTAATACTATGGGTTCATCTCTGTTTTCTCTTAATATGGTTAAAACCACTTTTGTTCCTTTCTTACCTTTCATCAGGGAAGTGGCTTTTTCCAGGCCAATACCAGTTACCTCAACATCATCAACCTTTATTATCTTGTCACCGGTCCTTAAACCCGCTCTTTCTCCCGGCGTATCTTCTATAGGAGCTACAACGGTTACATATCCATCTTTATCGGTAACTATAACGCCTATCCCACCATAGGATCCGGAAGTTGCTTCATTAAATTCTTTAAACTCTTTTTCATTCATGTAAACAGAATATGGATCCCCCAGTGCTTGAAACATTCCTTTTGCAGCACCTTCGATAAGCTTTTCCGAATCAACCGGTTCCAGGTAGTTTTTGTCTATGTATTTTTTTAGAGTCAATAATTTCTGGACTTCCTTAACCATTTTATAGTCTTCTTTGGATAGAATAACTTTATTTCCTATGGTGAAAGATACTAGATTAGTTATTGTAAAAGTAAATATTGCAGTTACTATGACAGATAGTACAACAGCAAAGATCAGATGTTTTCTTTTAACCATAAATACACCTCGCAAAAATTTTAAAGCTATGCACCTGTTTGGTATACCAACAATACCCTATTAATTTATTATATCATTAATTCTATTAGTAAGATGTATATTTCATAATTTATCGTTTATTCCTTACTTCTGCATTTGCTGCATATCCCATATATTTCAAATCTGTGTTCTATAGGTTCAAAGTCCAATTCCTCAAATTTATTTTTACTAACTAAATCCCCAAAAGGACATATGTCAATCTCTGTAATATTTCCGCATTTATTGCATATGATATGATGATGATGTTTACTGCCTGCCAGTTTAAAATGACAACATCCATCGCTTATATTGAGCTTTTCAACAATGCCCAGCTTGACTAATATTTCAAGATTCCTATATATTGTAGAAAAATTTATGCCTGAATATTTATCGCTTACAATAGAAAATATCTCATTGGCAGTATAAGGACCGCTATTATCGCTTAATGCTTCAATTATCACTTTTCTCTGCTTTGTCAGCTTATATCCTCCATTTTTAAGTATCTCTTCAACATTTATTCTATCGCTCAAATATATCACCGCCAAAAATTATTTTTCTTAAAAATTATTTTTCTTTTTTAACAGTTTTAACTGACAGCACAATTAATAATATTAGCACTGATAATAATACGATAGTCCCCCCGGGTGCTATATCTAAATAGTAAGACAAGATTAGTCCAAATATGACTGATATTAATGCAAAAGCAACTGAAATGAATACGGTTTTCATGAAGCCATTGCCTGTCTGTATGGCAGCAGCTACCGGTACAACCAGCATGGAAGACACCATGAATATTCCCACTATTCTCATAGCAACTACTACAGTAAGCGCTGTTAGAATCGTCAGATACATATTCAAAAGATTAACTGCCATACCGGAAATCTGAGCTCCTTCTTCATCAAAAGCTATATAAAAAAGTTTCTTATGCAATATTATAACAGAAAAAACGATTATTAAGCTCAATAGGCTCATAGTTAATATATCTTGGGAGCTAACCGCTGCTATGCTACCAAACATATATCCCATCAAATCTGTATTAAAACCTTTTGCTAAACCTATCATCACAACTGCTAATCCAATACCTGCCGATAGGATGATTGAATTTGATATTTCAGCATACTTTGAAAATACTCTTCTCAGTTTTTCAATAGCTATAGCTCCTATAACAGAAAAAATAAATGCACCCCAAAACGGGTAAAATCCCCATAACATACCTGCCGCTATGCCTGCCAAAGACGCATGGGATAAAGTGTCACCAATCATAGATAATCTTCGTAGTACTATAAAGATACCGATTAGAGGACATGTAATAGCCACCATTATCCCTGCCAAAAAAGCCCTTTGCATGAATTCATATTGAAATATCTCCATCATATTATATCGCCATCCTTAACATCAGAAATAATTTCTGATATACTGCCGTCGTTGACATGTATCACCCTGTTAATCATTGATTTTATATCTGTATAATCATGAGTTACCATTACTATAGTTATTCCTTCATATTTGTTCAATTTGTATATTAAATTGTAGAAATCCTCTTCTGTTTCATTATCTATCCCGGTTGTAGGCTCATCCAGAATTAAAAGCTTCGGTGAACTTATTAAAGCTTTTGCAATGAATATCCTTTGCTGTTGTCCCGCAGATAGCCTACCTATTAGCCTTTTTTTATAACTTTCCATGCCCACAGCACTCAGAACTTTGTCTGTCAAATCTATCTTTTCCTTCTTGCTCAGTTTTTTTAGCTTCTTTATGGTATATAATGGTGAGCTTACCACTTCCTCAACCGTAGCAGGAAACCCAAGATTTAGATTTAATATTCTTTGTGGAACATAACCTATCTTATCCCATTCATGGAATTTATCCACCAACTTTTCAAACAGCCAAATATTGCCTTCATCCGGTTTCAATAGGCCCAGACATATCTTAAGAAGGGTACTCTTACCGGCGCCATTGGAACCTACTACAGCAGCAAAATCTTTATTTCTTACTGAAAAACTACAATCTTTCAGCACTTTCACTCCATCATAAGAAAAAGATATGTTTTCTCCTCGCAATACCACGTCTTCCATATCCTTCAATCCATTCACTCCAGAATAATGTTTTTGCAAATCATTTGCAATACCATTGTATATTATTCCCT
>DUSG01000268.1 GCA_012842725.1 Clostridiales bacterium | reverse complement strand
TTTATAACGTAAGAAATCTTAATTTCAGATGTAGTGATAATATGAACAGGGATATTATTTTCAGCCAGTATATTGAACATTTTTGAAGCTACGCCTGATTGACTCTTCATTCCTATTCCTATAACAGAAAGTTTAGTTATATTATCATAGGTTTCGTAACTGAAAGTGAAAATTTTTTCCTTATATTCTTCAAGTACTCCTATTGCTTGATTTAAGTCATTTTTTGGTATAGTAAAAGAGATGCTCACAAGTTTATTTACAGGAGTTGTTTGACTTATCATATCTATATTTATGTCCAACTCTGCAATTTTTGAAAATATATCTGCAATAATTTTTATATCATGAGGTACACCGTTCAAAGTGATCATTGCTTCGTTATTATCTACAGCAAGCCCTGTAATCGCTAATTTTTCCATAGTTTTATCCAGCTCCTTTATAACAGTTCCTTTAATATCCCCGACGTTTAATGCCACAGTCAAAGGTACATTATATATTTCAGCCAATTCTATGGAACGAGGATGTAATACTCCTGCACCTGAACTGGCAAGTTCCAACATTTCTTCATAACTTATGGTTTCTAATTTTTTGGCAGATGGATAAAGTCTCGGATCTATTGTATATACTCCATCCACATCAGTGTATATTTCGCAAGGGCATCCGAGTTTTGCTGCTATGGCAACTGCGGTAGTATCAGAACCTCCTCTGCCTAATGTGGTTATTTCGTTATTTTCATTAACACCTTGAAAGCCTGCTACTATGACTACCTTACCTTGAGATATGGCATCCAATATAATTTCATCATTAATCGCAGCTATTCTTGCTTTTGTATGATAACCTTCTGTTTTTATACCCAGTTGGGGGCCGGTATAGGAAACCGCTTCAACTCCTATCTCATTTAATGCTATGGATAAGAGAGATATGGAAACTTGTTCTCCTGTTGCCATCAAAACATCCATTTCTCTTTTTACAGGATTATCGCTTATTTGATGAGCCATATCTATGAGATAGTCAGTAGTTTTTCCCATAGCAGATACAACAACCACTAGGTCGTCTCCTTTTTTTCTTCGTTCAGCTATTCTGTTTGCAACATTCTTTATTTTTTCTATAGTTTCAACAGAGCTTCCGCCGTATTTTTGTACAACTAATGGCATAATGTATCACATCCTATTTCCTCAAATCTTCAAGTATTTCTTTTTTATTTTTGTCTAAAGCATCGACAGTTTTGATAACTTTAGCAGGAATGCCTGCTACTACCATTCCTGGTTCCACATCTTTTGTAACTACTGAACCTGCAGCTACAACAGAACCTTTTCCTATGGTCACACCTTCTAAAATTACAGCGTTGGCGCCAATTAATACTTCATCTTCAACCACAACAGGTTTTGCACTAGGTGGTTCCAATACACCGGCAAGAACAGCACCAGCACCTATATGGCAATTTTTGCCTACTATTGCTCTTGCTCCTAATACAGCATTCATATCAATCATGGTGCCGCTTCCGATTTCGGCTCCTATATTGATAATAGCTCCCATCATTATTACTGCGTTATCACCTATGGAAACACCTTCTCTTATTATGGCTCCAGGTTCTATGCGAGCGTTGACATTTCTTATATCCAGAAGCGGAATAGCAGAATTTCTTCTGTCATATTCAATATGGTATTTTTCTATCTTATCTGAATTATTATTTATAAAGTTTTCAACTTCTTCGTTTTCTCCTATAAGTATCCAAAACCTGTCTGTTCCGTAATATTCAATAGAGCCAAAATCTGCATTTTCTAATAAACCCGAAATATAAGCTTTAATAGGAGTTCTTTTTTTGGAGTTTTTTATGAATTCGGCAATTGCATATGGATTAGTAAAATCAATATCACTCATATGAACATATCTCCTTAAGTAGATTTTTCATATTGTAATACCCTGGTTTTTTATTTACTATAAACTCTACAGCTTTAATTGCACCTTCGGTAAAAATTCTTCTTGACATTGCAGTGTGTTTAATTTCGACTATTTCATCTTTACCTGCAAATATTATTATATGCTCTCCGGGTATGGTACCCCCGCGTAGAGAGTATATGCCCATTTCATTCTTTTTTCTTGCTCCTTTGTTATGTCTTTCATATACGAAATCCAAACTGTCGTTCAATACAGAGTTTATTTCTTTAGCTAACAAAAGAGCAGTACCACTGGGTGCATCCTTTTTTTCGTTATGATGTTTTTCGATTATTTCTATATCAAAATCCTTTCCTAATGCTTTAGCTGCATTTTTGCATAGTTCAACAGTTACATTTACTCCAAATGACATGTTAGCTGATTGAAAAACAGGAATTTCCTTTGAAGCTTTTTCAAGAGCTTCGTAATGTGATTGAGATAACCCGGTTGTAGCTACAATCAAAGCTATCTTGTTTTGTAAACAGTACTCAATTAAACCTGTCAAACTGTCTGGATGAGAGAAATCTAAAACCACATCTATTTTTTCAGTAACATCCTTGACAGTTTTATAAGTATTATAGTCATTGTGAAATTTATCCGGGTTAATATCTACTCCAGCTGCAATTCTCATATTGACATTTGTTTTTAATAGTCGGGAGATTTCTTGACCCATTTTGCCATTGCAACCGTTTAATAATATATTTATCAAAATACTACCTCCTTACAGAAGACCAAAGGATTTAAGGGTATTTTTCAGATATTCAAGGTTTTTATCTGACATGGAAGTCAAAGGTAGTCTCAATGGCCCTACCTCGTAACCTAACAGATTCATAGCCGTTTTTACGGGTATTGGATTCACTTCACAGAATAGAGCGTCATTTAAAGGTTTAATCTTTAATTGAAGTTCCATGGCACGCTTAACATTTCCTTTCAAATAACTCATTACCATTTCGTGCATTTCTTTTGGGAGAATATTAGCTACAACTGATATAACACCAATACCACCTACAGAAAGCAACGGTACAACCTGATCATCATTACCGGAATACAAAGCAAACTCATCACTGCAGAAAGTTCCTATTTCTACAACTTGGCTGATATTACCGCTTGCTTCTTTTACGCCTGCTATATTTTTATGTTTAGACAGTTCTTTCAGGGTTTGAGGTAAGATGTTCAATCCTGTTCTGCCGGGAACATTATAAATAATTATTGGTATGTTAACAGAATCTGCTATTGCAGTGTAATGTTCTATAAGTCCTTTTTGTGTTGTTTTATTGTAATAGGGAGTAACACATAATAATCCATCGCATCCAACACTTTCAGCATATTTGGAAAGCTCTATGCTGTGTTTAGTATCATTGCTTCCTGTACCGGCTATAACAGGTATCCTCTTGGCCACTTTTTCTACGGTAAATTTGTATGCGGCCTTTTTTTCATCATCTGTCATTGTAGAAGCTTCACCTGTAGTACCACATATAATTATTGCGTCAGTACCACTGTTTACATGCCATTCTATAAGTTCACCTAGTTTTTCAAAATTGACCCCGTCTTCTGTAAAAGGAGTTATGATAGCAACTCCAGAGCCTTTGAATAAAGCCATATTTATACCTCCTTAAAATATAATTAATCTTATAAACTCTTTATTAAAGACTCCGCAATTTGTACAGCGTTTGTTGCAGCACCTTTCCTTATGTTGTCAGCAACAATCCACATGTTGATTCCATATTCAACAGACTCATCTCTCCTCAATCTGCCTACAAAAACTTGGTCTTTTCCATCTGCCAATGAAGCCAAAGGATATTCATTATTTGCTGGATTATCTACTAAAACTACTCCAGGAGATTTTGCCAATAAGTCTTTCAGTTCCATCAAATCAAAATCTTTATGGAATTCTACGTTGACAGATTCTGAATGACAGTTAAGCACAGGCACTCTCACGGTAGTAGCAGTAATCTTAATACTATAATCGTTTAATATCTTTTTTGTTTCATTAATCATTTTCATCTCTTCTTTTGTGTATCCATTATCAGCGAATACGTCAATATGAGGCAAACAATTATTTACAATGGGATGAGGATAAAACACATTTGGTTTGCCTTCCAAACCATTTTGCAAGTCTGTAATTCCTTTGACTCCAGAGCCCGAAACTGCTTGATAAGTGGAATAAACAATTCTCTTTATATTATACTTATCATGCAGTGGTTTTAAAGCAACAACTGCTTGTATTGTTGAACAATTTGGATTAGCAATTATTCCTTTATGCTTGAATATTTCTTCTTCATTTACTTCAGGAACTACTAATGGAACATCTTCATTCATTCTAAATGTACTGCTGTTATCAATAACGATTATTCCCTTTGAAACCGCAATAGGTACATATTTAGAACTTACTGAACCTCCTGCTGCGAATAGAGCGATATGAATGTTTCTGTTAAAAGATGACTCAGCTAATTCCTCAACTATATAAGTTTTTCCTTTAAACTCCATTTTGGTGCCGGCAGATTTAGAAGAGGAGAACAAACATAGATTATTTACTGGGAAATTTCTTTCCTCGAGTACCTTCACCATTGTTCTTCCAACCATTCCAGTAGCTCCTACAACAGCGATATTATAGCTTTTCATTCAATTGACCTCCTTAAACATACCAAACTGTTTCTATAGAAGTTATAATATTATAGATTAAATAAAAATGCCAGCGTGAAAGCTGACATGAAAAATGCATAAATGGATTTTTGACAAAAATCCATTTGCTACATAATTCATGGATAGCTCTCCATCTAATAAAGATGACAGTCTAGGCGCTATTAACGCATAGACCAGGCGAGAAAAACAGTGTTATTTTTCTCCCTTCGGCACTTTTACCTTTCAACATTAATCATCAGCAACACTACCTCATAATGCCTACTCTTTAAAAGCGCGCCTCTATCGCGTGAATTATTATTGCTATATTGGATTTATTGATTTCATTTATATTATCACTTATAAAAATTTATGTCAATATTTTATAAAAACAAGCATGTTTATAGAGAATTAATTACTGGTCAATTGTATATTTTCATATATTATTGTAAAATCAATTATAGTAGTATTTTAATCATAGGGTGGGGTGAGGTAAATAGTGATAAAAGGCCACTTTATTAAGACAGTAGCGGTTTTAATTATTCTTTTTTCATGCTTATCCGGTATTTTTATTGCAGATAATGATGATATCGTATGGAATGGTTATGATATAAGAATCCTCAATACTTATGATATTAATTTTGTAGCGCAGGATATTAATATTGAAATTGTAGAGGACAAGCTTTTTTTTGATGGGGAATATATATTAAAGAATGTAAAAGATAATACTGTTGAAGCTATAATAGGATTACCTTCGAATAGTTTGGATAACATAGAAATCTCAGAGAAAAATAATGCATTAAAGCACTATAACAGAACTGTAAAATATATTGAAGATAGATATCCTTCTGATGCACTGCCGGAGGTTTCAAGGTGGTATACAGTTAATTTATGGTTCAAAGCAGGTGAAATAAAAGTTATTAATGTAAAATATGAAGCAGAAATAAAAAATAATAGTAAAGGTATTTTTAGCGTTAGATATCATAAGAATAATGATCTGATGCAGTCAGATGCTTCTAAAATTGTTATGTCGTTAAAAAATTTTCATCCATATAACGTATTAAATACTACTGGAGCTTTGGAAGATAAAGCGTTATTGAGTGGAGACAATACATTTACATTGGAAATGAATAGAACCAGTTATATTTTTGGTATAGACTATGAACTAATTGATAAACTGGCTATCGATAGATTTGACTTCAGCTCAGATAAGAAACTTAAGAACATTGCTGCTGCTTTTAGAAAAAAAGATTATAATTCTGTATTTATTCTATGCGATGAATATGTTAAGAATCCAACAGATCCTGCTTTTAATATGGCACAAATAAATTATATTAAGGCTGAGACATATAGAAAACAGGCTGATTTTGAAAAGTATATTGAGGAGATAAAAAAATTAGATTATAATATGCTGTATCCAAACAGATTAAAATATAAAATATTGTATGATTTAGATAAGATAATCGAAAATGAAACACAGGATAAAAAACTGCTTGAGATGATGAAAAAATTGCATGAACAAGCAATAGACCAAAATGAATTTATAGGAAGATGGATGGAAAACTCAGGCAGAAATTATGCTTTGATTGAAGAAGCAAACATTCAAGAAGTTTCAGATGAAAAAGAGGAAGAAAGTATTTTTACTAGGATTGTAGATTACTTAAAGATTAATAGCATAGTTGAAAAAATAATTGATTTCAAGTATTTAGAGCTGGTTTTGATTATAGTGTCTTTTGCTCTAGGTTATTTACTCGGGAGAAGAAAAAAGAAAAGAAGAGATCATATTTCATATTATAAGTTCTAATGGACGAGGATGAGTATTTTTATGTCATGTTATGGGAGTTTTGCCCAAATATACGATAAATTAATGGATGAAGTAGATTATAATGAATGGGCAAATTACTTAAAAAGGATTATTGAAAAGCATAAAAGGGATGCTTACTATATTTTGGATTTGGCATGTGGAACTGGCAATATAACTATACCTATGTCTATTTTAGGCTACAGCCTCTGGGGAATAGATATATCAGAGGAAATGCTTTCAGTAGCAGAAAACAAAGCCAGAATTTATGGACAAAATATAAAGTTTATTAAGCAGGATATGAGAAATCTGAATATTACAAAAACCTTTGATGTTGTGATATGTGGATGTGACGGAATTAACTACATTACTGAGGAAAATGAATTAGAAAAGGTTTTTAATGATATTTATAAAATTTTAAATCCAGACGGGATTTTTATATTTGATATAAGCAGTTTCTATAAATTAAAATATATTTTAGGCAATAACACTTTCATAGAAGAAAAAGATGGAATATTTTACAGCTGGGAAAATGAGTATGATGATAAATCTTCAGTTGTTACAATGAGATTGAATTTTTTTGTTTTAGATGGTGAAATCTATAGAAGAATTGAAGAAATACATGTTCAGAAAGCTTACAAGACGGATGAAATACACCATATGTTATCGAAATGTGGATTTACGGATATAGGAATTTTTGATGAATTTACTTTTTCTGAACCGAATGATAAAAGTCAAAGAATATTCTTTGTTGCAAAAAAATAAATTTTAATGGGAGGATATATGGAAGACATATTGATAAGATGCGTCAGTAATGATGGAAGTATTAGATTGTTTTGCTGTACAACGACTAAAATTGTTGAAGAGGCAAGGGTTATACATAATACCTATCCAGTTGCAACTGCAGCATTAGGCAGAATGTTAACAGCAGGAAGCATGATGGGTACTATGTTGAAATCTGAAAAAGACAGTATAACATTACAAATCAATGGGAAAGGTCCAATCGGAAGCATTATTGTGGTATCTGATATATCTGGAGATGTAAGGGGGTATGTTGCTAATCCCTATGTTGATTTAGGACCAAATGCCCAAGGAAAGCTTGATGTAGGTGGTGCTGTAGGTACTGACGGAACCTTTACCGTAATAAAAGATTTGGGATTGAAAGAGCCTTATGTGGGGCAAGTGCCTATAGTAAATGGAGAGATTGGTGATGATATTGCTTCATATTTTGTTTATTCTGAACAAACCCCAACTGCTGTTGCATTAGGAGTAAAACTTGCAAAAACTGGCGCGGTGGATGCCGCAGGTGGTTTTATTGTACAAGTAATGCCTGATGCAGATGAAAAAACAATAGATTTATTAGAAAATAATGTTTTAAGTATAAAATCTGTTACTGATATTATCTCTGAAAATGGAATAAAAGGTTTATTGGATAGAGTTATGAATAATATTGAATATACAGTTCATGAAGAGAAGAAAATAAGTTATAGATGCAATTGTAACAGGAACAGGTTAGAAAAAGCGCTTATAGCATTAGGTAAAGAAGATATAAAGGAAATAATAGAGGAACAGGGTCAAGCTGAGTTAGTGTGTCATTTTTGCAATAAAAAGTATATGTTTAATAAAGAGGAACTTGAAGATATATTGAATAAAGCAATTAATGGTTAATTAAATACAATATTTTTAAATTTTTTCAACTTGACTTTAACAGTTCTATAATGTATACTAATTCTTGTCGTTAGATATGAGGGCGCATAGCTCAGCTGGGAGAGCATCTGCCTTACAAGCAGGGGGTCATAGGTTCGAGCCCTATTGTGCCCACCATATGACGACGGCCCAGTAGTTCAGTTGGTTAGAATGCCAGCCTGTCACGCTGGAGGTCGACGGTTCGAGCCCGTTCTGGGTCGCCATCATGAGCCTTGGTAGCTCAGTCGGTAGAGCAGAGGACTGAAAATCCTCGTGTCGGTGGTTCGATTCCGCCCCAAGGCACCATAATTAAATATGCGGGTGTAACTCAGTGGTAGAGTGTCACCTTGCCAAGGTGAAAGTCGCGAGTTCGAATCTCGTTACCCGCTCCATAAGGCGACATAGCCAAGTGGTAAGGCAGAGGACTGCAAATCCTTTATTCCCCGGTTCAAATCCGGGTGTCGCCTCCATAATTTGATAAAAAATACTTCTTTACAAAACAAAGAAGTATTTTTTTGTGGTTCTATGTCAATTGTTGGGGTGGGTATTCTTTGGAATACCTTCCCTTTTTTAATGTTAGTTGTATTTTTGTATTGTACTTAGGGCATTAATTGTAAACTTAATTTTGAGCAGCACAAAAACAACC
>DUSG01000043.1 GCA_012842725.1 Clostridiales bacterium | reverse complement strand
TATTAATATCATGTCCAAGTTTGATAATGGCATCAATAATAGCTTTGTTAACTTCATCATTAATATTATAAATAAAAGCTTTGTCTATTTTTATGTTGTTTACATTGAGTTCTTGAATACACTTAAATGAATTGTAGCCAGTACCAAAATCATCAATTGTTATTTTAACCCCTAGTTTCTTTAGATTATTCAAATTCTTAATAACATCCAAGGACTCTAGAAGTATACTTTCAGTAATTTCAAGTTCAAGATACTCAGGATGTATTTTTGTTTTTGAAAGAATCCTACTCACAGCTTCAGCAAAACCAGGATGCTGTAACTGAATAATAGAAACATTAACTGATAAACTTATATTAGTAAAACCTAATTTATTCCATTCTCTTAATTGACTGCAAGCAGTTCTAATCACCCAATAACCTATCGGTATTATAAGCCTTGTTTCTTCAGCAAATGGAATAAATTTAAGGGGGCTTATTATGCCTACAATAGGATGTTTCCATCTTATTAATGCTTCTACACCAGTAATCCTTTTTGTAATGGTATCTATAATAGGTTGATAATATAACAAAAACTCATCTTTCTCAATAGCAGCCGCTAGATCCTTTTGAATATAATATAGTAAGCTTATTTCTTTCATATTTATACTTATCTTCCTTTTACTATTTGTATGTTTATTGCTTCGATTCATATCTTTTTTTCTGCATATTTTACTCTTCTATACCTTAAACTTTGATACTGCTTCTATTAATAAACGTGATCTGTTCTTTGCCAATTCTGCTGCATTAATAACGTCATTTGACATCTGTGTTATTTCTGATGTATTCTGTGCAATATTTGCAGCTCCTTGTGCTTCTTCATTGGATGAAACCGCAATTTCGTTTATTGCCTTTACCATGCTATGCATCGAAGCCAAAATTTCTTGAGAAGTAGCACTGAATTCAGTTACCATTTCATTTATACTAGCTGAACTTTGACTATACTTTTCGCTGGAATTAACAAGATAGTTATAATCATTTACTACCTTTTGCTCTATAAATGTCATGATTTCTTTTGAACTCGAGATAAGAGAATTAACTGCCTCAAATATTACTTTCGTTACTTCTTGGATCCTAGAGATAGTATTTTTAGATCCCTCTGCAAGCTTTCTAATTTCTTCAGCAACAACTGCGAATCCTTTTCCTGCTTCACCTGCTCTCGCAGCCTCAATAGCTGCATTTAATGCCAGTAGATTGGTTTGGGAGGTTATTTCCAATATAGCTTCGGATAATTCATTGATTTTGTCTACTGCTTTCGATTGTTCAATTGCCTTCTGTAAATCTTCTTTTGCCTTTTCATATATTTTGAAAGCAGTCTCTTTTGAATTTTTTGCATTTTGTTTCATTTCTTCGCTCATTTTTGCCACTTCGCTTACTGCATTTGCACCTTCCTGTGCTTTGGATGCAATAGCTTCAATAGCTGCTTCAATCTCTTCTGATGTGGCATTCATTTCCTGAGTTGACGCAGAAGTCTCTTCAATGCCTGCTGAAAGTTCTTCAGTTGTTGCAGATATTTCCTCAATATCTTTGTTAAGCTGCTCCATCTTATTATTAATTTCGGTAAGCATCTCACTTACATTTGTCGACTCAACAACGACTTCTTTAATAATATTGCTTATTGATTGTTGCATAGTATGTATTGCATTAGCAAGTATACCGGTTTCATCTTTCATTTTAAGTAGTTTCTCTGGTACCATGCCAGTAAAATCACCTGTTGACACAACATTCAAATAATCAGAAGCTGTTTTTATTGGTTTTGAAATTCCCCTTGCAATCAACATTGCAATAATCATGCTAATCGCTATAAAAAAAATTGAAATAAATACCATAATTAATGCAAGTTCATTTACTTTAGCCATAACGTCCGACTTTGGAGCTGTTATTGCAATAGACCATCTAGTTCCAGGTACAGGTGTAAAACTCATGTATTTGGTCAAGCCTTTATATGTATATTCTCCTACTCCTTCTTTCCCTTCCATCATTTGTCTTTGCAATTCTACTAACTGCTTTAACTCTGGATTTTCTTTCAAATCTTCAGAAGCATTATACATTTCTAGAACAAGCTCCTTGTCTTTATGGGCAATAGTTACTCCCGTATTGCTTATCATAAAAGCTTCACTGCTTTTACCAAATTGTATATTATTAGTAATATTACTCAATGCATATCCGTCACGCGTGGCAATAAGTACACCTTTTACTTCATCATCAACCTTAATTGGAACTGCATAAACCAATATGACACTGTTGTTTGCTTTACTTGCTATAGGATCAGAAACTTCTCTTTCGCCGATAACTGCTTTTTTAAAATATTCCCTATCCGAAATGTTAGCAGTAGTCCCATCAGTACCTTTAATATTACCATTTAGATCAGCAATACCCATACTTAAATGTCCACTTCTGGCAACTTCATTTTTTAATTGTTCCAATTTTTCCTCCAGAGGCAATTCATCACTTTTTATAAAATCTGTTTCAGCCAAAGCTTCAAGAGTATCAAGCTGTGAGTTTACCTCACTTTTCACTACCTTGGCAGCTTCTCTTACCAATTGCTGTAGAGATTCATTTATACTGTGAGATAATGCATCTGCAGATTTTTTATAAGCAACAACTCCAAAGCCAATACATGTAAATATCAACAATAGTCCAAAAAATAACAGCAATTTGCTTTTGATGCTTTTAAACTGCAATATTTATTCCCTCCATTTCAGTAATAATTCAAAATGTTTCCCATTGTAAATTAAATATCTATTAATAGTATTTATTTAAAAATATGTAATATCTTATTAGTTAAATTAGTGTTATTATATAATAAAAATAAATTAAAGTGTGTTAACCCTGAATATTTGTCATTGCCATGGTTATGACAAGTTATGGTTGAAATAAAGTATATTTTGTTGTAGAACAGTAAGTCCACTATGATGTAGGAGGTACACTTCTTATGACTACTATGGGATTTGGGGAATGCTTAAAGCAACTGCTTTCAATTTTAGGAATAAGCATGAGTCAATTATCTAAAGCCATAAACGTAGATAATTCATTGGTTAACCGATGGGTTCACGGGAAACGAATTCCTCCCTATAATACGTCTTATATCGAGCGTATTTCTGAATATTTATCGAAAAATATCACCAACTCGTTTCAAATACAACAGTTAAATAAACTTTATATGGATATATCTGGTTATTGTAGTTTAGAAAACAGTATGAAAGAAAAAATAGAAAAGATATTATCTGAGGCTCAGGGATATTCGATTGAATGCAAAAAAAAAGAGCAAAATACCAAATTTAATGATAAAAATAGTCTCACAAGCAAAAATTCCGATGAGCTTCAATATAACCATTCCGCACATATTGGTTTATCAAATGAAGATAAGATATTAATAGGGAAGATCAATGTGCTAAGTGCCACCATTCATTTACTCAAAGCAGCAGCAAAAAAAAATTGTAAAAACAACAATACAATATATATTTCATTAATAAACGATATAGATATGATAAGCCTTCAGCATGCTAACTTAGTCTATTTAAGAGAAATAATCAACAAAGCTATACAATCCGGATGGAATGTAACATTACTTATCAAGATCAACAGTAATACCAGCAGAATAATAAAACTTATCAACATAGCCAAACCACTTATAAAAACTGGAAAATTCAACCCATATTATATGAAAAGATACGACATTTTTACTACTGGAAAGGAAATTTTATGCGTTCCTGAAATCGGAGTATTATATTGTTTTTCGTCTGAGCCTTTTTCCGGAATCGATAGCGCTTTTTATTTAAAGACAAAAGGATAGTGTCTTGTCAAGTGGTGTAAAATGATTTCTACTTTATCATTTTTTCACCTCATTTATGTAATAAAGCTACTGGTGTCAATGTAAATTCATTTATCGATGTAATCTTTGACATTGATTCCAG
>DUSG01000042.1 GCA_012842725.1 Clostridiales bacterium | reverse complement strand
TCATCAAGCAAAACTCCTGAAGCTGACATTCTCCTATTGTCAGTTTCCACTACAAGCATCTCTGAATTTATAGCCATTCTTTTTGCCTGCTGAGCATCCACGGCAAGAGATGACAATAAAGCTTTTATGAAATCGTCAGGAGTACCTTTTGTTGAAGTAAACATATCCTGACTATCTTTTAAAGCTATTAAATCTTTCAGATTGTTATTATTGCTTTCTTCAGAAAACTCCGATGAAGCTGCTATCAAATCAGGATTATCAAGCAGTTCCTTGCTTACGGCAAAATTCAGACAGTTAATGGCATTAGGGCCTTCTTCAGGAACATAGAAAAAGTTACGCCCTGCTTCTCCATTGAAATCGTAGCCTTTTTTGTGAATCTCATTGAATTTGATGGAAAAATCTCTGGCAAACTCGTTGAGCTTATTGAGGTAATATACCAAACCTCTATAATTTAAGCCTTCTCCGTCTCCATCTCTTATATCCAAAAGACCTCTAAGCTCTCCTCCTTCTACCTTTACTTCCTGGCTTTCTAATCCTTTCCATATTATTTTAGCCATCTTGCCTGCTCCGAGATCCGTAACTCCCGGCACATCTTCCAGAACATAGTCTAATTCGCTGTAATCAATATGTTCAACTAAAGTTATACCACTTATCTTTATACTTAGATACTCATTATCATGCTTGTCTTTATAGGTGCTAACATCTATATCTATTATTTTGGACAGCTTGTCTATCAGAACATTCCTCTGATCCCTTAAATCATTGGCAACAGAATCTCCCAATTCCATATTGAATATCTGTTTGTTCAGAACCGCTATCTGAGATGCCAATGAGTTGATTTCAGCTACTTTGCTTTTTATCTCTTCATTGACTTCCCTTATTGAAGTTATTATTTCATTACCGTTTCTGTTTATGGTTCGAGCCAATATATTTGCTCTTTCCACAACTGCAACACGTCTTGTGGAATCACCTGTCTTTTTTGACAGCTCATCCAGTGCAATAAAAAATTCGTCTATGGCTTGTCTTATACCTGTGTCAGACGGTTCATTAAAAATGGCTTCCATCTTCTCCAAGCTTTCCTGCTTTATCTGCCATTCACCCAACGCTCTGCTCTGATTCCAAAACTTCTTATCCAGGTACTCATTTCTTATTCTTACAATGTTGTAAACCTCAACTCCCGTACCGGTAATACCTCTCGTATCACCCCATATAGGCATAGATGCTCTTTGCTTATGTACCTGTCTTGAATAACCTTCCGTGTTTGCATTTGCAATATTATGGCTTATGACATCCAATGCCTTTCTGCTGGCAAATAAACCAGAATTGGCAATATTAAAACTTCCGAAAGTAGTTCTCAACTTCGCACACCTACCTTCCTACTCTTCCCAATCTGTTAACTATTATGTCAATCATCTCATCCATAACATTTATCATTCTTGCAGACGCATTGTAGGAATGCTCGAACCTAATCAGATTGCTCATCTCCTCATCCATAGAAACACCTACTAATGCTCCTCTTTTGTTCTCCAACTCTTTATTCATGGATCTATAGGCTTCTGCGGTAATATAAGCTTCCATTCCTGTTTTTCCTATATCTAAAATTATATTTCTATAGTACTCATCGAAATCATACTTAGCCTGAGATACATCATAACCTTCTTCTCCGAAAATCTTTGAATTTTTGAGTTCCAATATTCTTAGGGCAATTACATTATCTTCGTGGTTGTACGGTGGCGGATTTAAAGCTGCTGCAATATTGTCAAAATCATTGAGCTCCGGATTGAAGGCTATATT
>DUSG01000267.1 GCA_012842725.1 Clostridiales bacterium | reverse complement strand
GCTAATAAAGAATTAAACTCATCCTTCTGTTCATAAAAGAGCCCATGTCCTGAGAATTCAAAGGGTTCCAACCTAGAATTTTTAATCATCCTATTCTGTACCTCTGCTATTTTAAAAGGAACCACTTTATCATGAATGCCGTGAGTAATTAATGTAGGTACATCAATAGTTTTCATATCATCGAATAATACTTCATCAATCCAAGTCTTTGCAATGGCTGCAGTTGCCCATCCGGCCGCTTCTAAACCTATCTGAAAAAACCAATCTGCGAAAGCCTGTGATGTGTGTTGAAAGAAAAACATGTCACCAAAATTCCTGAGCATTTTTGGACGATCGTTATAAGTATCTGCGATTATCTGTCTCACTGTATCCTCATCAATACCATACGGAAAATCAGGACGTTTGATAAGGCTTGGAGCTGCAGTTGCAATAAGAACTAGCTTAGATACCTCATATCCTTTATGTCGTCCCATATATCTTACTGCTATTGCACCGCCGGTAGAATGTCCGACCAATGTGAAATCCCTCAAACCTAAAGCTTCCACCACGCCTCTTACATCATCCGAAAGGGTATTATAATCATATCCATTAAAAGGTTTATCTGATTTGCCGAAACCTCTCGTATCGATTCCTATACATCTATAACCTAATTCCGGCAGCTTATTAAACTGGTATTCAAATAAGTTAAGATTTCCCGGCCAACCATGTAAAAACAGGATTGCCTTTTTAGATTGTGGATTCAAATCTTCAACATATATATTTACATTGTTCACATAAACATAATAGCCCATATTAGCACCCCTAAATGAATATTATAGATTTATAATATTCATTTAGAACATTTTATGTGATTTCACACTCTTTCCGTTGAAACATAATCCATTGAATCAGAATCAGTCATATCAATTTGAAGCCAAAACACACTTCTTTTCAATAATGTTTCCATATAAAAGCATATTATTTTACTATATTTTTGAGATTATCCAATGCGTTTCTCCATACCGAATCAAACCATAACCTAGCTTTTTCCCAGTTTTCATCACTTCTCCATCCAGTGTCAATAAGATGAACCTCTCAAAACATAATAGTTTATTATCTTCTATTGCAGTTATTTTACAGCCTATAGTGCTATTGATACATCTATTATTCGCATCCCAAAACAGCTCATATTTTCCTCCAACATACAGCTCAACATCAGCAGATTCTGCTAACCAGGATTGTTTTTCTGAATTTACTGTGAACATTTCGAAGGCTTTTCTCGGACTGCAATTTAATTTTACTTTGCAATGAATAATTCTTTACATAAGAGTACACCCCATTTAAAAATTTATCTACGATATGATTTTCTTCACTTCATTATAAAGCTTCTCACTAATGTCCCAGCATTCATCAAGAGAAAACCAAGGGCTTCGCCAAAACGCCCCTTTTTCTCACTGCTTACTTCATTAGAACCCACTACACTTTGTTCATAATCAGTTTTTATAGTTTTGGCAGTGCATTCTGATGATATTATTTATTGCATGCCTATAATAAAATCTGCTCCCACAATTAGGTACCCTTTTTCCCGGCGGATTACTCATAAATGGCTCCATCATTATTAAATAGATTTAACTATGTTATTAAAAAACTCTTCCGCATTCTTTAAATCTCTGTTATTTGGATGACCTTGAGACAATTTTCCTATAAAACTAAAGATCTTATTATTACTAAACTCGCTTGCATCAAAACTTCCTTTGCATGCAAAGCTGCCTTTGTTTATTGCTCCTTTTGATTTTAATAGCTTAACTAATTTATTATTGTAAAACTTCATTCCAACTCCACTAGTGGAAAATACAAAAACATTCTTATTTTTCAAGTCCATCTTTTCAACCAGCCTAAACAATTTTGGCGATAAATTTTCTCTATATACCCCAGAGCCAAACCCAATAAGATCATAATCATTTATGTTAACATAATCCATATTTGATATGTCTATTAACTTACAGCCATATTTTTCAGCAAATAGCTGTGCTATCTTTTCGGTATTTTTTCTATATGTAGAGTAATAAAAAATCAAAGATTTAATAGGTGATTCTCCTTTCTTAAATTCTTCAATAGAATTGCACCATAAATATCTTTAATTTTTGATTTTCTCCAAATATTCACTTTGCAAAACAGCCATATGTATGATATCATGCCATGCTCCATTGCGGAAAATAGCTTCCCGTGATATTCCTTCCTGTTTAAAACCTACTTTCTCATATAATTTTATTGCCCTGCTGTTGAAAGAAAAAACTCTTAAATATATTCTGTGTAAATTCAACTCCATAAATCCGTAATCAAGAAGCAGCTTCATTGCCTCTGCTCCATAGCCTTTTCCCCAGGCATCTTTTTCTCCGATGTCAATGATGCACTCTGCATTGCGGTTTTTATAATCAATCTTAATTAATGAAGTAACTCCAATTGGCTTTTTAGATTGCTTTTCAACTATTATATAGCTTTTAGAGGAAGATCCGGAGATTATCTGATTTACAAATTTTTCTGTTTCCTCAATGGTGTAAACATCTAGCAGTGGAGCGGTAGTCTGCATAACATCTATATCATTTCTCCATTTATGATAAACCTCCGCATCCTGGGCAGTCATTTTTCGTAAAATGATTCTCTCAGATTCAAACAGCATTAAAACACTCCTTCATTTTTTTATTGTCTTAAGAATATTCTATAATGTTAAGAGTATAATATCAAATTGATCTTTTGCCCTAAAACCGTAGCATTAAAACAGCACGCTATATAAAAATAGTATAATGTTTTTATATACTACCAGTGTAGGTACAACATAATACCCTTGATATGTTATCGTATACGCATATCGAGGGTTTAATATAATAAAGGATTACATGCCAAACTATGGCTTGTAATCCCTTATTTCTTTTCAACTTCAACTTCTCAGTATCTTCTCCATCGGTTTGCCTTTTGCCAATTCATCAACCAGTTTATCAAGCCATCGGATTTTCTGCATCAGAGGGTCTTGGATTTCCTCCACCCGATATCCGCAAATTACACCTTTGATTTTCACAGCATTTGGATTTATCTGCGGTGCTTCATTAAAAAAAGTTTCGTAATCAACATTCTTTTCAATCTGTGCCTGCAATCCTGCATCATCATACCCTGTCAGCCAGCATATAACCTCATCAACCTCAGATTTGCTACGCCCTTTTCGCTCGGCTTTTTGCACAAGCAATTGATAAACCTTGGCAAACGGCATTTTATATACTTGATGATTTGTCATAATATACCACTCCCTTTATGTACAAGATTAGCATATTCAATTGTCAATCTCAACAAAAACGATTCATTTAACAATATGACCAAGTGGTCACTAATATTTTAAAGGAGGATACTATGCCGAAAGAAACTTTTTTTAACTTGCCAAGAGATAAAAGAAACTTAATAATATCTGCTGCTATAGAAGAATTTTCTAAAGCTGATTACAATACAGCCAGTATAAATCAGATATGTAAAAAATCAAACATACCAAAAGGAAGTTTCTATCAGTATTTTACAGATAAGCTGGATTTATATGTTTATATTATGACTCTTGCAATAGAAGAAAAAATAAAGTTTTTCTCCGACGTTATATCAGAATTTCCTGCCTTAACCCTTTTGGAACAAATTCGTCTTCTATTTCTTAAAGGTTTGGAATTCGCAAAAAAACATCCTCAATATGCTGCATTGGCTGAACAATTCACCAAAGAAAACGATGAATCGGTAAAATCGGCTGTTATAAAGGAAGGAGAGAAGCAATCAGAAGCATTATTCATTCAAATGATAGACAACGCAAAGGCTAAAGGTGAAATAGACGAAAAGGTAGATTCTGTGGCTTTAAGCATATTACTGCAATCATTAAACAGCGCTATTAATAGATATATGTTAGATAAATTCGGTAATGTCAGGTATGAAGATAATCAAGAAGACATAAATTATTTTGTAGATTCGCTTTTAAATATTATATTCTTCGGTATTCAGAATAAAAATGATTGAAATGAAAAGAGGGATTACCATGAACAAGAAAACAGACTTTATAATAGGAATGTTATTTGCTATTGCTACTATTATATTTATAGTATTGTTTCTTACCAACGATACGTTTTTTAATTGGGCATTTGCAAGACATCATAATATATTAAGCTGGTATATCAGGCCTTTATTCATAATTCCAATGGTTATATTTGCATTTAAAAAGAGTTTTACCGGAATATTTGCTACAATATTTGCTTTATTTACAAGCATGTTCTGGTTTCCCATTCCGGCTGAAATAAATCCTCAAGTTTTAGAATTTTTGGCTTTTGAAATGGATTACCTAAAAGGTACATGGACAGCTCCCAAAATACTAATCAGCTTGGCAGTACCCCTGTTTTTCATCATGCTTATTCTAGCAGCATGGAAGAGAAACTGGAAATGGCTTATAGGAATTATAATAGGAGCAGCTGTTCTGAAAATTATTTGGAGTATTGCATTTAGCGGCGAAGCAGGCATGTCTATTCTAAAACCTGCATTATTGGGTCTTATTATCTGCATACTTGGGTTGAGCTATTACTTTAAGAAACATAAGAAAAAGGGATAATTCTATCCATAGAAACTTTCCTCATCTCACTTCATCATTTCTATGTTCAAGAATATCCCCCAGCTGGCAGTCCAATGCTTTACACACAGCCTCTAAAGTTAAAAAATGAATCGTGGGAAGATTTGCCATAGTTATTCCCATCTTACTAAAATTTGATAACCTTCGGCTCATCGGTAAATGAATAAAAGACAGCTGTAGCATCTTGGAAATATAAAACTTCTGTATTATCATCATACGGTGAATATAAAGTCTGCAGTTCCGGATAATTATCAAGTAGATGCTTTTTAGCCTCTACTCGGTCATCTCTTATAAGCTTACCTGTTACTCTAAGCCACGTTCCATCGGCATAAGCGCATATTTCTGCCTTTGGGTTTGCTTGTAGCTGCTTAGATACTTCTTTTACCTTCCCTGTCTGGATATAAAGTTTACCTTCAAAGATATCCACCGTACCAAAGGGTCTTACTCTAGGTTGATCTCCTTCAACAGTAGCCAGATAATATGTTCCACACTTCTTTAAAAACTCATAGACTTCATACATAACCTTCTCCTCCTGTCAATCCACGGAATATTCAAAAGCATTCTTAAAGATATAAAGCACAAGATAATAACCCAGTACTAGTATGTAACCTATTTTATTTTAGCATTCTGAAATAAAAAAGAAAACAGAGACAACCGTGTTTTCACTGCAAGCGGCAAAAATCGGAGTAACACCCCTGTCCAATCAACATATTATGTAGTGCAAGGAAAACAAGCGTCTTAAAGGGGGGTGAAATATGGCTAGATTATTTAAGCTTGCCATAACCGCTGAAACAGTAACAACAGTTACTACAGAACCTGATGTAAAAAGATATTTTTATAATTTAAATACAGATGATGTTGATGAGGGAGTTTTGACAATTCCGGCAGGTTCTTTTGTCGATGATCAAGATAACCCTGTAGATACTATTACTGAAATTACACCAGGCAATGGCTTTTATTTACTATTTATAAACGGTGTATTACAACAGAGCGACTTATATACGGTTTCATCCACAGAAGTAGTTGTACAGGATGCAAGTACTATTGAACCGGGTTCACCAATTGTTTTAGTCGTCACTAACTTCGCAACAAATGCGGATTCTCAAACTACTATAAACACTTAATCCTTACAAAAGGGCGGTGCATCATGCACCCCCTTCCATTGCAAATGTAACTTTGTATATTTCCTTGGAATAGAATAATATTAAAATATTTTTATATAGTTAAGCCAGAACAATATATGCTGGAGTGAAAGCAATGTCTGACACCGGGTTATCAAAAATCAAATGTCATCTTACAGATAAATATGGAAATATTTTAAATCCATGCATGCCTAATGCAATAAAATATGTCAATATGACACCTGTCAGCAATTTTAATCAAAAAAAGGTTCAGTTGCCTTCAGGCAAAATATTGGACATGAATAAATTCATAGTGCTTATACAGGGCTATATTTCATTTTTTGAAGAAAAAAAGCGTATATCCAGACCTTTTCTTTTCAGAACATATAGAACTTTTTATCTTTATGCGCCTGAAGGAACCAAGGTTTGCTTCAGAACATATGATTTTAAATGCTGCGTAGATGACACTTGTTCTAAAAACAATTCGTTAAACAATAAAATCCAAATAATGCTTGACACCGTTGTCCATTCTGAGGGACAAGTGGATTTAGTTGTTCCGGTTATTGACATGTCCTCGGAAAATGAAGGTAATTATGAAATCAGAAAGGAATGTATAAGAGTTACTAAAATATTTCACCAACGTATTCTGAAGAATCTGATTAACATTACATACAGGGTAAAAGTCATCAAAGCTGAAGTATATCAATATAACGCATTATCTGACGGAGTAAAAAAAGTATATACCAATGAGGATGAATTAATCAAATATGGCAATAGGGGCATCCTTGATCCTAAAAAAGTTTCTTATTGCAGCCTATATATTAACGGAGTATTACAACCCAGAGTTAATTATGATATAAAGAAAGGACAACTTACATTAAAAACGGAAGACGTACCACTAAAAAATGCTCCCATAACCATCAACTTTGTCACTTTCAAAGACAAAAACGGCACAATCCTACCTGCTGAAGTATATCTTTATAACACGATTTCCAACGGTATGAAGAAGGAGTTTACTGATGAAGATGAATTATCATGCTACGGTAATAAAGGTATTTTGGATCCCGAACAGGTATCATTCATAAATCTATATGTAAACGGAGTATTGCAGCCAGTGATTAATTATAAAGTGGAAAAAGGGCTTCTGATTTTATTAACCTCAGACGTACCTCCCAAAGGAGCTCCAATAACACTGGAGTTCATAACCTTAAGAGATTTTAACGGTCGAATCCTCAAAGCAAGAAGTTATACCTATAATGCCTTTGCTAACGAAAAGAACACCTATACCAACGAAGACGAAATTAAAATATACGGAGACAAAGGCATCCTAAATCCTAAAAAGGCTTCCTACCACAACCTTTTTATAAATGCTGCTCTCCAACCTCCGCGTAATTATACAGTATATCAAGGACTGCTTACTTTAAACACCGAAGATTTGCCTTTAAAAAAATCACCTGTTTCTCTGCAATTTATCACTGTTTCATCACCGCGTTTTTGCTAAACATTATTGTTTTACTTACTGAGACAGTCAATTCCTTTGTTGCTTTTTAATACGTCATGTGGAAAAAGGCTTAACATATCGATACAAGAATTGCAATATGTAAAGAAAGGAAGTGAATTATGGCAATTATAAATGTCACCCCTGCAACAGATATTACTGCCCTTATCCAATCAAATAATGTCTCTGAAGGGGACGTGCTTTTGCTGGAGGATGGGGAATATTTTCAAACGATAAATGTCACGAAAAACTTTATACGAATTGTAGCTAAAAGTAACAACGTGGTGTTCAATGGGAAAAGCATGCTAGTAGGTGCTTTTAATCTTATAGATGTTAGCGGAGTAGAAATCTTCGGTATCTCTATAATGCATTACCGCGGTAATGGGATATTCATCAATGGAGGAAGTGGAAACAGGATTGTTGATAATAGAATCAACAGTGTCCTTAATAACGGAATATCCATTTCTTCCTCCCATGACAATCTAATATGGAAAAACGAGATATGCAATGCCGGTGATGGAATTTTTCTTGGTAGCGGCAGTACCAATAACCGTATCATTGAAAACTCAGTCAAAGAATGCCTTGATGATGGATATGAAACCTTTTTTGAAAACGATAGCAATAATGTTTTCATTTCCAATACCGCAATCGATAATGGAGGTTATGGACTGCATATATTCGGCATCAACAATCTACTGCACAACAATATTCTGATAAACAACAGACTGGCTGGAATACATGTTAATATCGGAAATAACGCTGTTGCAATCAATAATATAGTTAATAACAGCCAGTTTATGGGTGTTCGTCTACTTGATCATCCCAACCTTTTCTTTGGACAAAACCGAGTGGTAGATAATAAATTTACAGGTATAGGTTCATTAACCAGAGTTGATAACGGAACCTTTTACAATAACACCGTTATGCATAACACTGACATAGGTTTAATTCTTAACATTACAACAAACTCAAATTTTGTATATGATAATAAATTCAGATGCAATATCCCATTTAATATAAGTAATACAGGAACTAACAATACATTACTGAACAATATTGATGAACCATGTAAGCCCTGCGAATTAACATTTGAGGATTGCAATAATGATTCCCTTAAACCTAAAGTTTAAGGGAATCATTTATTTATGATTAAGCTATTAATACTTTTGTATTAAAGAACCAAGCAGATTATATAACACCTGTGCCATTTCCCCTCTGGTAACGATGCCGGTCGGGTTAAGCCTGCCTCCATTTCCCCTTATTATTCCTGTCTCAACCAAATGCTGCATGGCTTCATTAGCCCAAGGAGCAATGCTGTCAGCATCTTCAAAGTTGTCTTTGGCATCTTCATCTGGTACTATTCCATATGCTTTCATAAGCATCACCATGAACTGCCCTCGGGTAAGCTTTGCTTCAGGGCTGAAATTCCCGCCCCTCGTACCTTTAGTTATCTCTCTTGCGGCTATGAAGGTCACTACCTTGCTGTACCATGTGCTTTCTGCTACATCATTAAAAGTTATTTTGTTATAACCTACCCCATACAAGGAGAAATGTTTTGTGGTAAAGATCACCATTCCCGTTTCAGGGTCATAGATGCAATTGCTTACTATTTCCAG
>DUSG01000041.1 GCA_012842725.1 Clostridiales bacterium | reverse complement strand
CTCTCTGTATCTTTGTGTTTCTTTATCGATATTGAGAGGCTTTATGCTGTTTTCGGCAGCTTTTGCTAGAGCTAATACTTTTTGTTCATATGTGAGACAAGTGTCTTTTATTATCTTTAATACATCACTCATATCAAATTCCCCTTAAATTATTTTGTATTCAAAACTCAACCTTTGTATATATTATAGTATATTTTTTCTAAATAATAAAGAATTTAAAATAATAGTTATTATCACTTCAACGCATTAAAATATCATAAAGAACAGCGGCTTTTTAGCCGCTGTTCTTTAACCTCCTGCCATGAGGTGAAGGCATTGCACATTATCGCCGTCGTTGATGGTTCTTGTATCGTATTCTTCTTCTCTTATTATTTCCCCGTTTATTTTCACGGTTATTCTGGGATAGGTGTACTGCTTGAGTTCCAATAATCTTTTTACAGTCATCCCTTCTTCCCATGGGAATTCTCTGCCGTTTACCATGATCATACCGCATCACCCACTATTATTTTATCAATAATGAGATATTATTTCTATTACTTTTATTCCTATAGATGTTTTTTAACCACTTCTATCAATTCAGGAATGTCCATACCCAGCTCTTTAAGTTTTTCAATGGTTGGAACTCCGTCTTTTGTCCAGCCTCTTCTCGCATAAACCGCATCCGTAAGCTTTTCATATTGTTCTTCTCTGTATTTTCTTAATGCAGCCATTTTTTCTTGCGTGGTCATATTTTCCGGATCTAATCCCAGCAGTTCTTTAAGTTGCTTATCATATCTTTCCTGTCTTGATAGGTACTCTTCTTCAGTTACAGGTCCCATAGCTCTGTATGGAATTTTGTCGTGAATTCTCTTTCCATATCCCATCCTGATGTTGAATATCCTCTGGAAGTTGTATACTCTTTCAGATTGGCGTATCAACTCGTGTTTATCGATATTTTTGCCTGTTATTCCGTTATACAAATCTACGTAATTCTGTACATGTTCCGGTATTTTTGCCGGTTCATCGGTGTATTTGTTGTTTTCAGGAACAATATCGTTCCAAGGCAGTTTACACAATCCCATCAAGCCAAACCAGGTTCTAAACATTGGGAAATAATGCAGTGCTTCTGCCTTATCCTCAAAGGTAGGTATCTGATTATTTACCATATCCATGAATATGAGCCAGGCTTCATCATGCTGAGGTCCTTTGTTTGTCAGTCCGTATCCTCCCTGCTGAGCGAGAGATTCTTTGCACAGATATTCTGAAAACTCCAGACCTTTTTGCTCCATTCCTATATCGTTTACAAAATCAGGGTCGGCTCCGTATTCCTTGATAAATATCTCCTTCATCCTTCTTATGCCTAATCCTGCAATCTTTCCGAAGCCTTCTCCTCTGGCCATCTGATGCAGCAATTCCAGAGCAGCTTCCTTGTTTCCGAAATAGAGCTCCAGCCCTCCTGTTTTTTCTTTATCCAGTATGCCGTTTTCATAACATTCCATTATAAAGGCCGTAAGGGTTCCGAAAGATATGGTATCTACACCATAAGTATCACAATAGAAATTGAGTTCCAATACGCCGTCTCTGTCGAATACTCCTATATTGGAGCCTAGACCTGCTGCATTCTCATACTCTGGGCCGTCTACTATAACCTTTTGACCCTTGTATGGACCTGTTTGAGGAATAAAGTCATCAGCAGCCTTGGCGCATGATAAGCTGCAGCCATACCAGCATCCGTCAGGCAGGCCTTGTGTTACCCTTGCCTGGAACTTATCGGATGAAATCTTATAAGTATCTTTGTGGCTGCCAAATTTATAGTTGTGAGTCGGTAAAAGATCATACTGATCCATGATTTCTATTATGTTTGCAGTACCTATTTTTCTCATTCTGTTCTGTTTATCGTCCAGTAAGCAAATTTCTCTATGAAGCTTGATTCCCGTTCTATTTATCTTCCCTTGATCCGCTGCATTGTTAAGGTTGCCCTTGGTGCCTTCAAATCTCACTACTAAAGCTTTAATCTTCTTATCCCTGAATACAGTGCCTATGCCGCCTCTTCCTGCCTGTTTCAGCCTTACTGCTTTTCTCCTGATATCATAGAAACTGAAGTTTAACAGCCCAACCAAGGTATGATCCGCCGCACTTCCTGTGGATACCACAGAAACATTCTTCTTATCTTCTTCATCTTTTGCAAATCTTTCCGTCAATATTTCGGCAATCAAATGGCTGTCCTTCTCTTCTATATCGCTTTCCATAATCTGTACTATACCTTTATTTCCATCAATAAATATGATTACATCTTTTTCTGCTTTACCCTGAAGTTCCAATGCATCAAAACCGGAGAACTTCAAATAAGGTCCAAAATATCCTCCTACATTGCTGTCCATGGGCATATGGGTCAATGGAGATAGGGTAACTACCAAAGACTTTCCTGAACCCGGATATTGGGTTATTCCCGCTATAGGTCCATGGGCAATGACAATCTCATTTTCCGGATCATTCCATTTGGTTTCAGGGGTTACCGCATTCCAGAGATACCAAAGTCCAAAACCTTTTCCTCCGATGAATTTATCTTTCATAAACTGGGTTACTTCTTTTTCTTTAATAGTGTTATCACTTAAATTAATATATAATGATCTGTTGTTATATCCTCTTTCTATTTTACCTAATTCATATTTGTATTCCTTTAAAATCATCATCTCACCCCCATTTACTCTTCACTCATGTAAATTGCTCCCGTTGGGCACACTTTCACACATTGCCCGCAGGATACGCATTTGAAAGGCTCTATATAATCATCATGCATAAACATAGCTTGTTCCGGACAAAAACCTACGCACATGAAGCAGCCTACGCATTTCTTCTTTTCAACCCTTACAATGCCCCTCTTGTCCCTGCTCAATGCAACTACTGGGCAAATGTCTATACATACTCCGCATTGTGTACAGGTGGTGATTTCAGGATATGAATCTGTTTCTTTTATTCTCAGGCATGCTTTTTCACGATTTTCTTCTTTAAAGTAGAGTTTTGAACAGGTTTCCTCACAGGCATGACATGCTATGCATTTTTCGGGATTCTTTTTAAGAACCTTCATCTTTACACCCCCTAAACATTTTGCATAAAGATAATTGACGTTCATACAATCTTAATTTTAATTATACATCAATAAAACTTTTTATAAAACCTTGACAATACATATACAAGTAGCCCAAAATAAATCACAATGCAAATATTATGCCAGGGTCATAAAACATGTAAGAAGCGAGCAAATAATTATAAATACATGGCTATAAACGCATAGCTGCTTTCTTAGTGAAAAATGAAAATGGAAATAGCGTATCATAAATGGTACGCTATTATCCTATTTCCAGTACTAATGCTGCAGCCCTCTACAGTGTTTATACCACAGAAGGCTCAAATATCAGCTCTCCTCTTGCGAACCTATCCTTATCAAGATTGCTTACATCTATCGTAGTAGGTTCTCCTAAAATGATTTCCGACATTAACAGCCCCGTAGCCGGTCCCAGCATAAATCCATGGCCGCTGAAGCCGCATGCCAGATAAAAACCTTCTAATTCTTTTACTCCCCCGTATATGGGTTGTGCGTCCTGAGTCATTGTGTACAAACCTGCCCATTGTCTTATAACCCTGAGCTTTGACAATATAGGTAACAGCTCGCAACAGGTTTTGGCCATTTCTTCCATGAATTTCCAGCTGGATGTTATTCTCAAATCCGTAGGTTCTTTGTCGTCGCCTCTTCCCATTATGAAGCTGCCATGAGGTGTCTGCTGGCAGTAAATATTCAATGAAAAGCTCATATACATGGGCCCTTGCAGAGGTTCAACAGGTTCCGTAACAAGTATCTGGTGTCTCTGAGCATATACAGGTATATCCACACCTGCCATCTGGCCGATCATTTTCGAATAGCCGCCCGCAGCATTTACTACTATAGGAGTTGATATATAGCCTTTATCGGTATGAACTCCCGTTACCCTTCCATTTTCGGTAGTTATTCCTGTAACGGTAGTATAGGTCATAAACTCTACTCCCAGCCTTTTGGCAGCGTTAGCAAAGGCTTCTGTGGTATAGAAAGGATTCAGATGTCCGTCTTTGGGGCAGAATGTAGCACCCAATATTTTTGTTTCATCCATGTGAGGAATGATTTCCTTTGCTTCCTTGGGAGAAAGGTATACTGAAGGAATTCCTAAACTGTTCTGTAAAGCTACGTTTTTCTTGAACTGTTCTACTTCTTTTTCGGTAGACGCAACTATCAAATATCCGCCCTGCTTAAATTCTATATCATGTACGGCTCCCAGTTCTTCGTTGGCATTTTCGAAAAACTCGATGGAGAGTTTAGACAGGAGACAATTTCTCTCCGTTCCCCACTGCATTCTGACGCCTGCTCCGCATCTTCCCGTGGAACCGCTGGCTAGGTATTGTTTTTCTATTACCACTATATTCTTAACACCTTTTTTGGCTAAATGATATGCTATTGAACAGCCAGATATTCCACCGCCTATGATTACCACGTCAGCAGTTTTATTCATTATCATCACCTCCGGCTAATGCTCCCAGTTTAATTGCCTTTACAGGAGGTCTGAAGGTGGTCATGGGCATCTCTTCCATCTTCTGTCCCGTAGTTTTGGCCAATTCCTGCATAATAAGCTGCCTGCAGGTTCTTCCCTGGCAAGGTCCCATGCCTGCCCTGCTGATTCTCTTTATCTCGTCAAGAGTTCTGTAGCCCATTCTGATGAGCTCTCTCAACTCTCCTAAAGTCAATTCTTCGCATCTGCAAATATATGTGTTATCGCTGAAGTAATCATTTATATTGAAGAACCTTACTTCCATGGAGTACTCCTTAGGCACTGCCAATGACACTACAGGAGTCCTGTCCTGGGATTTTGCATTCTGCACTTTTACCACTTTAGCCCTGCATACGGGTTTTCCCTCTCTGTTCAATGCAGTTACATAACTTCCTTCCTCCGGAAGGGGAATAAATTCATAGGGGATTTTCACCAATGCTTCGGTATCTGAGTAAGTCTCATCTATTATAAATATTGCGAGTCCAGGACAATTTACCACACATACTCCGCATCCCGTGCATTTATCGAAATCCACCACCGGTCTGTCATTTATATCCTTAAATTCCTTTATGGCTCCGAATTTACATGATGTGTAACATGGATTGCATGGTATTTTCTGAAAGCATTCGATTACTGCTACCGGTCCTTTTCTCCTTCTCTCTTCGGAAGGTGTAATGCTTTTTATATCTTCTTTGGTAGGTATGCCTGTTTTTTCCAACATCTATATCCCTCCCTGCACTGTTACCTTGGAAAGACCTTTAATAATCTTTTCTCCTACAGGACCTGATCTTAAGGAATGCAACTGTTGCAAATACTCCTGTTTCATCTTTTCAAAATCTTCATTGGCATAACCTAAACTTTTCGCAGCACAAAGCCCGGCCAATCTTCCTTCCACAATTGCGCTGCTGGCTTCTTCCACTCCTGCCACGTCTCCGGCAATATATATACCTTTAACACTGGTTTCCATGTTTTCATCCCTCAGTGGCACATGCCCTCCCAGTTCAGGTACGTACACCATCTTGCACCCTGCCTGCCAAAGAAGCTCTGCCAAAGGTGAGAGCCCTACGGATATGCACATGACATCTACCTCAAAATCCTTTTCCGTTCCGGGTATAGGCTTCCATTGCTCGTCAAGCTGCCAAATAGTGACTTTCTCCAGGGAATCTTTGCCATAGGCATATTTTACTGTATGGGATGTAAGTATCGGTATGCCCATCCTTCTGACTTTGGATGCGTGTACAAGATATCCTCCGATTCTGGGAGCGGCATCTATTATGGCTTTCACATTTACTCCTGCTTGCATCAACTGATAACTTACTATAAGTCCGATGTTGCCCGCCCCAACCATCAGCACGTTATTTCCCGGTTTCACTCCGTATATGTTCATAAGGGTCTGGACGGCCCCTGCACCATATATGCCCGGCAAATCATTGTTGGGGAAAGCAAGGAATTTTTCCGAAGCACCGGTGGCTACTATGATTCTTTCGGGCTTAAGTTTCATGTATTTTCCGCTTTGTTCTATTGTCAGCACTCCGTCTTCATATAGCCCCAGTACCGTGGTATCCGTATATACATCAACATTATCCTGGTACTTCTTTAGTTCTTCCTGCAGCATGACTGCTATATCCACGCCTCTGGTGGATGCATACTGTTCCTTTGAGCCGAAGAACATGTGCGTCTGCTTTCTCAGTTGACCTCCCAACTGATCATCCCGTTCAATTATGGCCACTTTGGCACCCAATGAGGCAGCATTGATGGCAGCAGAAAGGCCTGCAGGTCCTCCTCCTATAACAGCTATTTCAACCGTCTTCATTTCAATACCCCCTTGCCTTTTTGAGTTTCCACCATCATGCCTTCTCTGAGTTTTTCTATACATACTCTTACATTAGGCTCTCCGTCTACAGTCATCAGGCAGGAAGAGCAATTTCCTATGGCACAGTAAAAACCTCTTGGTCTTTTATGATTGTGGCTATGCCCTAAAACTTTTACACCTGCTGCATGGAGAGCAGAAGCGATGGTATCGCCTTCGAATCCTTCATATTCTTTGCCGTCAAAATAGAACTTTATCTTTTTCCCTCTTTTAAAGGATAATATAGGGTGTTCCTCAATCCTCACATAAACCCCTCCTACTTCATAAACTCCGCTGCAGGAAAGAAGTGCAAATTTCATGCCATATAAACCGATACCCGGCTTCTCGCTTTTGCCAATGGATTTCGAAAAAATATAATTTCACGGTGTCAATTTATTGACACCGTGAAATCTGACAATTCTTAATTTACTGTATTTTATCTAAGAAGCTAATAATCCCATAAGTGTAACTTACCGCATAAAAAAATGATTTTTATTATTCAAAAATACACAAGCAGAAGTTGATAAAAAGCTGACGCATGTGTCAGTATATTGACACATGCGTCAGCTTTCCGGCATCTCTATCCCAAATTTTTTCAGCTTAAAATACAAAGTACTTCTGGGAATGTTTAGCAGTTTTGCAGCCTTTGATTTGTTATAGTTTGCCATTTTCATGGCATTGATAACGGCATCTCTTTCCGCATTATATAAAATATTGTTCAAATCAAAGGGATTGCCCTGATATTGGACTTCTTTATCCTTAATCTTTTTTCTTACGGCTATATTTTCCGGCAGTGTATTTATATCCAAAGTCGTGAGCTTATTGTTCTTGGCTACCACAACCATTCTCTCAATAACATTATTCAGTTCTCTTACATTACCCTGCCAGTCGTGCTGTATCAACGCATCCATCACCTGGGGAGATATGCTTAGGATATTTATAC
Organism: Clostridiales bacterium; assembly: GCA_012842725.1. Classification (GTDB taxonomy): domain Bacteria; phylum Bacillota; class Clostridia; order Lutisporales; family Lutisporaceae; genus Lutispora. The sequence goes on along the minus strand of DUSG01000041.1, from coordinate 19,416 downwards.
CATACTCCATGCAATAATCCTGAACAAATCTGTTGGCCAAAAGAGGTATATCATCTCTTCGCTCCCTTAGAGGAGGAAGTTTTATAACCACTGAATTAAGCCTGTAGTATAAGTCTTTTCTGAAGGTCCCCTTTTCGACCATCTCTTCCAGGTTTTTATTGGTAGCGGCTATCACTCTGATATTGACTTTGATGCTCTTTGCGCTGCCTATTTTTGTAACCACTCCGTCTTCCAGTACCCTCAATATCTTTGGCTGCATATGCAAAGGCATGTCTCCTATCTCATCCAAGAACAGCGTTCCTTTATGGGCTAATTCAATCTTTCCTGTCTTTCCTTCCTTCAGTGCTCCGGTAAAGGCTCCACCTTCGTAACCAAACAATTCGCTTTCCATAAGATCATTGGGTATGGCACTGCAGTTTATGGGTACATATAAACCTTCTCTGCCGCTTTCTATGTGTATTGCTCTGGCAAACAGTTCTTTCCCGGTTCCGCTTTCGCCGCATATCAATATGTTAATATTGGAACGTGCCATATCTCTTGCCAGATTTACAGCTTCTCTAAATTTTGGGTTGTTTCCTAAAATTGTATAGAAAGCGGAACGATGCTTGTTTATTAAATTTACTTCTTTGCGAAGGGCGTCTAAATTGGAACGGGCTTTATTCAACAATTCCGTAGTCCTTATATGCTCGGTCACATCCCTGTCCAGGCTGATTCCGCCTACCAATCGCCCCTTATAGTATAATGGGGACGCGCTTATAATATTGAAGCTGTTCTCCCTAGGGCTGTTATAAATATTTTCATAGGATTTTTCTTCTTTTATTATTCTGGGCAAAAGTGAAGAAGGAAAGAATTCCTTTATATGTCTGCCGATTATCTCTTCTTTTTTTATCCCGTACATTTTTACTGCAGCGTTGTTCCAATATTTTGTTATACCGTTCTTATCAACAATGGTTATGGCATCCTGTATGCTGTCTAATATGAGTTCCAGTTCTTCATCTCGTTCTTCCAAAAGCCTGAAAATGTCCATCAACCTCCTTTTGGGAATTATTTTGTCTCTTCCCCGTTGACTTAAAGTTTTACTGCCTGGTCTATGCTGAACAGGTATATATATTTCTCGTCCACATCTCTTTTCAGGGCTTTATTGAGAGCCTTTTCATAAAATTGAATCTGAGTTTTGTAGCGGGAGATTATTTCATCTATATTGTTCCTGTCAACATAATCTGTTTTATAATCCAGAAGCACCAGCTTTTCACCTTCCATGAAATATAAATCTATAATACCCTGAATAATTATCTTATCTTCAGGTTTTGTCCCCTCTCCATCGGGGAAAATTTCTTGCCAGCTTGCTTCAATGTTGAAAGGCATTTCCCTGTATATTTTGTCTGCTTTCTTTATCCTTTTACCAATGGGTGAAGAAAAGAATTTATATATCTTTTCTGCATCTACCGCTTTAGCCCATTGCTCTGTAATATATTCTTCTTCATATAGTCTATTTATCTGTTCCTCAATTTCCTCTAAAGTATCCGTTTTATTCAAATCCAGATGCTGCATTACATAGTGCATGGCGCTTCCTCTTTCTGCGGCTGTCATGACATCGTCGGTTTTCAAAAAGTTTGGTTTCTTAAGATGATAGGTTTTGTATAAGTTAGCCGTAGGTTCCTCATCTTCCGTTTCCGTAGTAAGCCTCTTCAGTTCAGTAACCGTAAGCTTGGCAGGCAGTTTGGTGGCTATTTCATACGGATATGACCATTCCAGTTTTCTGGCTATATCCTCTCCGGGTTTTGTTTTACCTATCTGGTTTTCCAGTTCTTTGAGAAAATCTGATTCCTCTTGTTTCACGTCTTCTTCCGATTTTGTTCTCAAAAAGTTCTCTTTTCTCCATAAATGTATACTCCATTGAGATTGGTCATTATCTATGGTTTTAGGATTACCAAAGTTTAAATCATATGATGCCGTTAACTTGCGGAAATCCTCATGCCTCATCAATGCCAGACCAATCCAGTCCAGATACCTCTGCCCTCTTACCACCAAATCCGGCGGCAGTTTCTCTTCCTGAGAATCTAATGCAGCACTCCATCTGTTCAGTGATTTTTCCATATCATTATCACAACCCGTTATTATAAGCTTCTCCTTGGCTCTGGTCATGGCAACGTACAGTACCCTCATTTCTTCCGACAGACTCTCCAGCTTTATCCTCTGCTTTATAGCCAGCTTGGGCACTGTGGAATAGTAAATCCTCCTAATGGGATCCACCAAGTCTATTCCAAAACCCAATTCTCCATGGAGAAGCAAAACGTCGTTGGTATCACGCAGATTAAATCTTTTGCCTGTGCCTCCCAAAAATACCACAGGGAATTCCAGTCCCTTGCTTTTGTGAATGCTCATGATCCTTACTACATCATCATTTTCTCCCAACATCTTGGCATTTCCCATATCTCCGCTGCTGCTCTTCAGTTTATTGATGAAATTTATGAAATTAAATAAACCTTTGAAGCTGGTTTCTTCGTACTGCTTGGCCCTTTCAAACAGAACCTTCAGATTAGCCTGCCTCTGTTGTCCCTGGGGCATTGCCCCCACAAAGCTGTAATATCCGGTTTCGTTCATCAGATACCAAATAAGTTCATCTGTAGGCATATAGAGAGCCTTATCTCTCCATATTTCCAGCCTTTCCAGAAAATCTCCGGCTTTTTTCCCCAAGTCATCTTCTTTTGCGGCGGTTTTCTTTAAAGCATCATAGAAACTTCCTTCTTTATCTTCAAGCCTTATATCCAGAAGTTCTTCGGAAGTAAAGCCTGCTATGGGTGACCTCAGTACGGATATGAGAGGAATATCCTGCATAGGATTGTCTATTATCTGAAGCAATGACATGACCACCTGGACTTCCGGTCTTTGAAAAAACCCAGTCCCTGTGTCTGCAAATACAGGTATCCCCATAGTCTCCAACTCCTGCAGAAACACTTCCGCCCAGCCCCTCACCGTTCTTAACAGTATTACTATGTCTTTATACATGATATCCCTGTAATCATTCAGTTTGGCGTCATATACCCTGAAAGGCCCCGGGCTGTCCTCGGTCATGCCCATAAGATACAGAATCCTCTGACCTATGAGTCTTGCTTCCGTTTGCACCGCATCTAAATCCTCAATATCTTCCGTTTCGGTGCCTTTTTCTTCCTCCTGGTCTTCTTTTGATGTCTCCTCCTTGTTTAAATCAACAATGTGCAGTTCTATTTCATTGTTGACGGCGCATTTTCCCGTAGTATCATCAGGATAAACCGCACCGGTATTCAAGAATTCGTCTTCATTGTAATCTATCTCTCCCAGATATGAAGACATAAGCTGGCGGAAAATGAAATTAACTCCTTCCAGCACTTCTTTTCTGCTTCTGAAATTCTTAAAAAGTTTTATCTTCCTTTCTTTTGAACCTTCTTCTTCCGAATATCTTTCATATTTGTCCAGAAACAGCTCCGGTTTGGCTTGCCTGAATCTGTAGATGCTTTGCTTAACATCGCCCACCATGAATATATTGGGGTTATTTTCATCCCTTTTGGATATAACTGATAAAATAGCTTCCTGAACCAAATTACTGTCCTGATATTCATCTATAAGTATTTCATTGAAACGATCCCTGATACTTAAAGCTACCGGTGAAGGTTTGTTATTACCCTTCTCATCTTTTTCAATCAGTATATTAAGGCAAAAATGTTCCAAATCGTTGAAATCTATAATAGCTTTTTCCTTCTTCTTTTCCGTATATATCCTGGTGAAGGAAGAAACCAGGCGGCACAATGTGGACAAAACAGGATAGAGAGCTTGAAGGTCTCCCTTGATATCCTCGGAACTGCAATTGAAAAAATCGTCTCCCAGAACATTGAGCCTGTCTTTTGCTTCCTTTCTCAAAGCCTTTAAAACCTCGTAATCCGTCTTGTCTGCTTTTTTATCAGGGCTTTGCTGTTTGGGAAACTCTAATGTGCCGTAGGCTTTATACAATTGATCCCAGGATTCCTCTGCAGCTTCTTTAAGTTTTAATACCATCTGTATGTCATTATTCAACTGTTCTGCGCATTTTTCATAACCTATATTGTCCTCTGTTATTTCTTTCGCCTTAAGCAGCTGATTTAATGCTCCCTGAATTTCTATCCTTGCATAATCCATAATAATCCTCGCCCAGGGAGTCTCGGAAAAATCCCAATTTCCTGACACATCATAGAATCTCAGAGCATTATCCAACCATTCTTCAGGCCAGGGGCTGCTCTGGATAAAGTCATAGATATTTAAAACCATGTCCTTGAGTTTTTCGTCATCTCTGTTTCCGCCGTATCTATCGAGAAGATATATGAAATCCATGTCATCTTCTTCATACTTCTCCTCAAACAATTCCTCCAGCGCTTCCATCCTCAACAGAAGGCTTTCTGTCTCATCCGCTATACGGAAATCAGGGTCCAGATCCAGCATGTGACAGTTATTTTTAACCACATCCATACAAAAAGAATGAATAGTGGTTATACTTGCCTTATTGAGGAGAAGCATCTGCCTTTGGAGTTTGTAGGAATCAGGCTTCTTCTCCAGTTCCTTCTCCAATGCTTCTCCTATTCTCTCCCTCATTTCCGAAGCTGCCGCATTGGTAAAAGTCACTATCAGCATATTATCTATATCAATAGGATTTGACTCATCCGTTATTTTCCTAATAATCCTCTCTACCAGCACCGCTGTTTTGCCTGCGCCCGCCGCCGCTGCTACCAATAAATCACAACCGGAAGTATGTATTGCCTCTAACTGTTCTCTGGTCCAATCAGCCAACATTTTCACCTCCCTCGTCTTCTTTTGCATTATTCAAAGCCTTCCATACTTCTTCATCTTTCATATCACCGATATGCCTGTACCTGTTTATTCCCTTTTCAAACCTGCATATGGAAGAATAAGGACAGTATGAACAGGAAATATATTTTTTTCTCTTATATGGTGAAATTGATATGTTACCTGAAAACATCTGGTGGCACAGCTTTATCAAAGTTCTCTTCACATGTTCCTTAAGAAGTTCAAACTGCTCCAATGTGGCTGCAGAAGACCTTTGTCCCAGACTGCCGTCCTTCTTGATGCTGACAGGAATTATGAGAGAATCTCCGTTTATAGTTTTATCCATCTGGGTTATCACTTCTTTGTCAGCCAGAATCAGTCCTCTCATTTTCATTTCTTTTATCAGCTTTTCTTCTAGGTTTTCAGTGTTATCCTTTCCGTCTGTCTTAATGATTGGGTCGTCCAGCTTAAAATACAGTATGCCTGCAGGTACAAAAGGTTCTTTCTTTCCTTTAATGCCCATTTCCCATATAGCGCTTAAGTAGGTTATCAGCTGAAGCTCGATTCCGTTGTAAACATCTGAAAGCCTGAAATCCTTTGAACCGGATTTATAATCGATAATCCTAACATAACTGCCTTTATCCGTTTCCAGAACGTCTATCCTGTCAATCCTTCCTGTAAGAACAACCTTCTCTCCATCCGGTAATTCCAGAGTCAAAGCAGGAAGCTCATCGGTTTGTCCAAAGGCTACCTCATATGCAATGGGCTCAAAACCACTTCTCTTCACATGGTCTGCTATGATCCAGACTGATCTTGCCACCACTTTTTTAAGCCTTTCTTTCAAATAGTTATATCTTTTAGATCTATTAAATGGAAGATCTTGTAAAGCTTCAATTATATCTTCCACTATTCTTGATACTTCCACCTGACACCATTCCGGCTCCAAATCTCTCCATCCCAATCCTTTTTCCTTCAGTGCTTCTGAGAATTTGCTTATTACAAGGTGCAGAAAACTCCCTATATCAGGAGCTTCCATTTTCATAATCTTTCTTTCCTTCGCCTTCAATCCGTACCTAACATAATAGGCAAAGGGACAGGAAGCAAACCTTTCCAGACGGGATACGCTGGAATAATATACATTTCCATAAAAATTTCTAACTTTCTCTTTTGCGAGAGGTTTTTCCTCATTGCTATAATATAGAGCTTCAGTTACGTTCTGAAGTTTTTCCCGCCATTCTTCTTTTCCCATGAACCACAGGTATACATCTTTCCATATTTCAGCATCCCTTTCATTTTTCATAAGGGCTCTCAGAAAACCTATCAGATAATTAAAAGATGGCATGGGAGGACCTATTAAATCCATGGCTTCTCCGGGACCTAAAACATTGCTGCTGCATAACATGTTTGGAAAAATCCTTTTTAATCTGCCTAATACATAAGAAGGTCTCAATGCTTTACCTTCGTGGTCAGCAATAGGATAGCTGAGTCTTAAATACTTTCCTGCCTTGGTTAATGTAGTATAAAGAAGATACTGCTCATGAAAGGATTTTGACTTTGTATCCAACGCCAATTCTATGCCTAAGGATTTCAGTACCTCTCGATCCTTATCTGATAGCATTCCCTCATCCTTTACCGATGCAGGAAAGACTCCGTCATTTACGCCAAGGATAAAAAGGCATTGAATTTCATGGCTTCTCCATCTGTCAACGCTTCCTACCAGCAGCTGGTCTGCAGAATGAGGTATAAGCCCTATATGATGCTGCGTAAACCCTATATATAAAAGATTGTGAAAAGTATCTATATCAATAGTTTCATCTTCCATTACTTCTACAATCTGATCCAGAACTTGTATTATTACATCCCATATCTGTTTGTACTCTTCTGCAATTTCAAGTTCTCCTCTTTGGCTGTATAAATCTATTAATCTCTCTATGCGTTCAGGAATGCCTATGCGGCATAAAAACTCATAAAGGCATTTGCTCATTTCCCTGGCGGTTTTGTTTTTCCTGAACCCGTCTTTCAGCATGAGCAAGGGCTCAATAATACTTTGTCTAATAACATTGACTCTTTCCAATATGGCTTCTTCATCCTGAGTAGATTCTTCTTCAAATGAATGATTGAGCCTGTAAGTCCAAGGATTTTGGTTATACCACTGGCTTCCCCGTATCCCATTGGCCAAAACATAGTTCTCTATAAGGTCCACATCTGACCTGTCAATGCCTGTCAACCCTGTTTTCAAGTATCTGAACATGGTTTCATAAGTAAAATTCTTCTGCATGATGCTGACGGCAGAAAGCACCAGCAAAGCCAAGGGATGATCCGCCACTGCTCTCTTTTTGTCGATAAAGAAAGGTATTCCATATTGAGAAAAAATAACTCTGATGAGTTTCTCGTAGCCATCCAGATCCTTGGTAACCACCGCCATGTCCTTGTACCTCAAGCCTTTGTCTCTGCAAAATTCGATAATTTGACGTGCCGCAGCCTCCACTTCGCTATAGGGATTTGCAGCAGACATTATACCGAGACTTTCAGTTTTCTCTCTGTAAACTTCGTATGGATATCGGAAAAAATTCTTTTCCATATGTGCCATCGCCTTATTGTGGGAAAATCTCCAGGGAATATCTCCTTCCATCCTTACAGGTTTCTCTATATCTACTCCCAATTCCTCGGCAATTTCAATCAAACGGCTGCTTGTATATTTGGTAGGCAGAAAAACATCCACATCTTGTATCATTTCCCTATCAACAAGGCAGTCGGTACAAAGGGTTATATTTACACGGCTGCATAATTTCAGAAGTCTTTTTATTATCTCATATTCCTGAGGTGTAAAACCGGAAAATTCATCAATCCAAACCTCAGCATCCCATAACATCTGACTCTTGTCCATCTTCTGAGCAAGAATGGTCAGGTCATCATCTGTGTCTATGTATCTATCATGTATAAACTCCTCATATTTCCTGAATATGAGAAACAAATCTTCCAACTTGTCTTTCAGATACCTGTCATCCACCTGATCTTTTGCTTCCCGGAGCAAATCAGGAGTTACATTATATCTTTTGAACTCACTGAGCATTGACGACAATCGGTCAACAAAGCCTCTCTGACCTGCCGATCTTCCAAAAGCTTTAAAATTGGTTTTATTGTTTTCCAATACATCGTATAAAATCATGGCTTTTCCTGCTGAATTCACATGTTGTCTGGCTGCTCCTCCCACCCGGTCCAGTACTCGGCGAGCCAAACCCTTAAAGCTCATTACTTCTGCTTCTCCGAGTCCTGATGTACCAAGGGCTTCAACCAGGTTCTTCTCAGCCTGATATGTAAATTGTTCCGGCACCATCAGTATCAATGTCTTTTCCGGGAATTGGGCTTTGGTCCTTTTAATGTCCTCTATGCAAAAACGGCTTTTGCCGGAACCGGCTCTGCCATATATAATGCGAAGGCTCATGCTACCACCAACCATTCTTTTTTTATAAATTATATCATATAAGGTGTCCGAATGTTGACACAATATAAAAACCAGCTTTGCCTTTTTTAGACTGTAGGCAAAGGGTTATAAAGCAGAATGACAATGTATATCGGTGCACATTTATGCATTTTGGTAACAGGTCTCTGCGCAGGCTTTGGTGAAAAGTCTGTAAAGCCGGCATGGAGGCCGGCTTAGGCGCCACTGGTGCGAAGCAAAGGTCAAGGATGACCGTTTGGCACCGTTAAGACTTTTCCAAAGGCAAGCAGTAGCCTGTCAAAATGCATAACCAGTGCAAAGATATACATTGCTATTCTAGCATAGTATGGTTTGTCTACAGTCTGAAACCAGCTTTGCTGGTTTTTGTTAACTGCTGTCTTCTATATGACTTATGCTGTATTCCTTAAATTTTTCAAATATCTCAGGGTATGATTTGAAAAATGAATTGAGAATCTTAATCTTGGCAAGAGCACCTTCAGTGACGTTATGTTCAATCAATTCAACATTTACCAATAATTTTTCTTTTACTCCTATGAGTTTCAAAAAATCTTCAATGGTCTCGTGGCGTTCTAATAGAAATCGGCCTATTTTTTCGCCTGCAGGTGTCAATTTTATTATTCCGTATTTTTCATACTTTAGTAAACCTAATCTTGTAAGCTTCTGCACCATTTTTGTGGCTGACGGAGCCTGAACATTCAGAGATTCTGCAAGGGTATTTATTCTCACATATCCTTTTTCTAAGCTATTTCTATATATCATCTCAAGATAATCTTCCATGCTATGGGACAACATTTTTTTCTTTTTTCCCAGAATTTCATATCCTCGCACAGTGTAAAAATCTTCATTGTTATTCATCCTATCACACCTTAATTTTTTTGTTTTTTAAAATTCTATGTGTGACACATTTCTTATATTACTCATATATTAGCCATAGGCAAGAATTTTTCACGCGTCTAAATTCTGTTATGGAGGTTGCTGACAGTGAAAGAAAACATCATTCCCCTTAGTTTAATACCTTGCGGTAAAAGTGCAAAAGTTAAAGCAATCACTGCAGAGGGCACCTTAAGAAGGAGAATGCTGGATTTAGGCCTGGTTATCGATACGATAGTAAAATCACTGAGGAAAAGTCCTTCCGGAGATCCAACCGCTTATGAAATCCGAGGAGCAGTAATCGCATTACGTTCAGAAGAAGCATCAAAGATTATGGTAGAACCATTATAAATAATTGAGGAGGCTGCAATCGTGGGTCTTACCAGTCAATCAACAGGGATAGGTGCATTAAAGGAGATGCTGGACATACAGCTAAATTCACCTGATGACATCATAGTCGCTTTAGCAGGAAACCCTAATACAGGCAAAAGTACCGTATTCAACAGCCTTACAGGGCTAAACCAGCATACGGGAAACTGGACCGGAAAGACGGTGACAACTGCACAAGGCTATTATAAATACAAAAATAAAAATTTTGTGTTGGTAGATTTGCCGGGCACTTATTCTTTACTGTCAAATTCCGTCGAAGAAGAGATCGCAAGAGATTTTATATGCTTTGCCAAACCTCATGCCACAGTGGTGGTTGCAGACGCTACTTGTGTCGAGAGAAATCTTAATCTTGTACTTCAAATACTGGAAATCACCGACAAAGTCGTATTATGCGTCAATCTGATGGATGAAGCCCGCAGAAAGAAAATCCACGTGGATTTAAATAAACTGTCGAAGATTTTGGGAATACCCGTCGTAGGAACCAGTGCAAGAAGCGGAGAAGGCCTTAAAGATTTGATGGAAGCCGTTTATAATGTATCTCAGAATCAGATCAAAACGAAACCCATAAAGATACGTTATAACGATAGTATCGAAAGTACTATTGTATCTATAGAAAATGCCATAAAAGGTTTAATTGACGATAGGATCAACAGCAGATGGATCAGCCTGAAACTGATGGATGAAGATAAATCCATATTGGATTCCATCGATAAGTATTTAGGATTAAATCTCACAAAAGAAGCAGGTGATATATATAGGTCGGCTATTAATAATAGTGAAATGGACAAATACAGATTTAGTAACTTAAGAGACCAAATAGTCACTAACATAGTCAAACTGGCCGAAAATATAAGTCAACAAGTGATTCATATCGAAAACAAAAACTACAATCGATTGGATAAAAAGATAGATGATATACTGACATCAAAATTGTTTGGCATCCCCGTTATGATCGCATTATTAGGATTGGTCTTCTGGATAACCATCGTAGGAGCCAATTTTCCTTCAGAAGCTCTTGCCAACTTACTTTTCGGCATTGAAGACAAGTTAACCGAATTATTCATGGCTTACAATCTTCCAAGTTGGCTTCATGGTGTCTTGGTACTTGGCGTTTATAGAACCCTTGCCTGGGTAGTTTCTGTAATGCTACCTCCTATGGCCATATTTTTTCCGCTGTTTACTCTTTTGGAAGATTTGGGATACTTGCCAAGGGTGGCATTTAATCTGGATAATTTTTTCAAAAAAGCATGTGCTCACGGCAAGCAGGCGCTAACCATGTGTATGGGCTTTGGGTGTAATGCTGCAGGAGTTATCGGTTGCAGAATAATAGATTCACCAAGAGAAAGACTGATTGCAACCATTACAAATAACTTTGTTCCCTGCAATGGTCGCTTCCCGACATTGATAGCCATTACCACAATTTTTATCGCAGGCGCTGCAAAGGGAGCATTGCAGACGATTATAGCTGCATTGACCATAACAGGCATAATAGTCCTGGGAGTTTTGATGACACTTTTGGTATCAAAAATTCTTTCAAAGACCATATTAAAAGGGCTTCCTTCTTCCTTTGCTCTGGAATTGCCGCCTTACCGTAAACCTCAGATTGGCAGGATAATAGTGAGATCCATATTTGACAGGACCATATTTGTCTTAAGCCGGGCTGTAATGGTGGCTGCCCCTGCCGGTCTAGTCATATGGTCAATGGCAAATATTCATATCGGAGTGGGAAGTTTGCTGGACTACGGAGCCTCTTTCCTCAATCCTTTTGCACGGCTGTTGGGCATGGATGGATATATATTGATGGCCTTCATACTTGGTTTGCCGGCTAACGAAATTGTAATGCCCATAATAATAATGAGCTATATGGCTTCAGGAGTCATGATAGAACTGGAGAGTATTGAAGCCCTTAGAAATCTTCTGATTTCCAATGGATGGACCTGGCTTACCGCAATAAATGTAATGCTATTTAGCTTAATGCATTTTCCCTGCGGCACTACCTTATTGACTATCAGAAAGGAAACAAAAAGCTGGAAATGGACCTTTATATCGTTCTTAGTGCCTACTATAACAGGAATAGTGATAACGTTCACTGTAACTCAAACGGTTCGGCTCTTAAGACTTATTTAATGATATGAATATGAAGGTCTGCTTTCTTCTTGACTTTTTATATGGTCATGTTATACTAAAATCAATGTCAACAGAAGTTGACCTAGTATACCACGAAGGTATATGCCTTCTTAAGGAAGGCATTAATTTTGTGGTATTTTTGTTTTTGGAGGGAATGACATGAAAAGAACATCTACATTAAAACTGGTTCTTGCAGGACTATTTACAGCTATGGGTGTAGTATTGCCCACGATCTTCCATACCTTCTCTTTGTCGGGCTCCGTATTTCTCCCAATGCACATACCTGTTCTTTTATGCGGTCTTGTATGTGGCTGGAGTTACGGCCTTGCTTCAGGAATTTTAGTTCCGTTGATTTCCAGTTTCGTGACAGGTATGCCTCCCCTTTATCCCGTTGCCGTTTCAATGGCTTTGGAACTTGCCACCTATGGTGCTGTATTCGGACGGCAATCAAGAAAGAGCAACAACATATTTGCCTCACTCATCAGTGCTATGCTATCAGGTCGAGCCGTATTGGGTATAGCTAATGTTATTTTGCTCAGTCTGTCCGGGAAAGCCTACACTTGGTCTATGTTTATATCAGGAGCTTTCATAACAGCGCTGCCCGGCATCATAATACAACTAATACTGATACCTCTAATATATAAAACCCTTGAGAAAAGCAACTTTCTGGAAAGGATGTCTTAGATATTGAAATTAAAAGAAAAATATCCTGAACTATTGGCAAGAATCGATGATCTGCTTGAAAAAAAACATACCGTCATAGTGGCAATAGACGGCAACAGCGGCAGCGGTAAGAGCTCCCTTGCAAAAGAATTGGAGAGTATTTATGATTCCAATGTTTTTCACATGGATCACTTTTTTCTTCGTCCGGAACAAAGGACACCGGAAAGGATGAAGGAAGTGGGTGGCAATGTTGATTATGAGCGTTTCAAAGAAGAGGTATTGGACAATATCAGAAAAAATATAGAATTTAAGTATCAAATATATGATTGTAAAGTAGGGAGACTGACAGATTACATCAAAGTCTCCCCCAAAAAATTAAACATTATCGAGGGCGTTTATTCAATGCACCCTTCATTGAGGGGAGAATATGATTTAAAAATCTTTATGAGCATAGATGCTGAATTGCAAAAACAGAGAATTCTCCAAAGAAGCGGAGAATATATGCTGAAACGTTTTCTTCAGGAATGGATACCTTTAGAAAACCTCTATTTCAGTGAAATGAGAATCGCTGAAATATGCGACATTGTTCTTAAATGTCCCCTATGACGGTCTTAACCGAATCTACTGCAAGTTTTATGTAATCTGACATGGGTAAATCTTGTGAACCTACAATATGAGTATTGCATTTGTTTACCGGAATCAATATCTTTGCGGCTTTGCTCTGACCGATGGCCGTTGCCATGGCAGGAGTAACCTCTCCCAGCATGGAATCCGCTATTATAATACCTATGGGGCCTATAATGATGTCAGCATCTTTGCTAGCAACTATCACAGGATTTTCTCCTGTTGCTCCATAATCAGCCCCTGCCTTCATCATGGCAGCAGTGGCTATACTGTTTGTACCGATGGCTATCAATTCAAGGGAAGGATAGTCTTTTTTCAACTGTTCCACTATCATCTTCCCCATTTTTCCTCCTTGTCCGTCTATTATCACGATTTTCATTTGCTATTCTCCTTCTGTTCATTGTTTTATCAACCTAGATTTTACCACAGGTTTTGGACATTTCATAGCATAAATACAAATCTTAAATCATCTGTCAATAATCTACGCATTTTCAAATTCAGTCAATACTTGAAGCAATTATTGCCTTTTTTTATTTCCTTCAAGCCGTATATTATCAATCAAAATATCAAAAACTACCTTCAAATCTAAATCTTCATATTGAGGAGGTTTTTTATGCGCGAAGGATTAATCCCTACAGTATTAGGTACTGCCGTTACGGCTGCAGGTACCGCAATGAGGGTCCGAGACATGCGTAGGCATGGCATGACCAAAAGGGATACTAGAGTAGCAATAGGTGCAGGCCTTATTGGCTTAGGCCTGGCTCATATTGTCCTTGGCAGCATAGACCTTCTTCAAAACGGAAGATCTTAGATTGGAAATGCGGGGCTTTCGCCCCGCATGATTGCCATCTTCACTTTATTCATTTTATCTATTCGATAACTTTAATAACATCACCCGGTTTTACGATTCCCTCTTTCAAAACTCTTGTGAAAATTCCTTCCCTAGGCATTATGCAGTCACCAACCTGGTGAAATATGGCACAGCCTACGTGACATTCCTTGCCTATCTGAGTGACTTCCTGAATGGTATCACCGATTTGAAGCTTAGTACCTACAGGCAGTTCATACAGTTTTATACCTTCAGTGGTAATATTCTCAGCAAATTTTCCGGTACATAATCCTTCTATTCCTAAAGCCTTCATCTTATTTATACTTTCAATGCCGAGAAGGCTCACCTGTCTATGCCAATTACCTGCATGAGCATCTCCTACCAGTCCGTGATCCACTTTGAAATATCCTTCTTCTATAGGAGTTTTGGGTACTCCCTTTTTTTCGCTTCTGTTTACGGCTATTACTTTACCTTCCATAACACACGCTCCTTATGTTTTTTATAAATATTGTTTACCCTCCTATACGCACCATGTTTCGTCGTATTGTTTCTCCTTCATTGAGATGATGTCTCATGGGTTTTGACAATATGGAGTTTATTAAAACTTCCCTTACGTCTCCTCCTTCTCTCATTGTTTTTAAAACATTTATCTCCTCATCAGAATGGAGACAGGGCTTAATCCTTCCGTCAGCAGTAAGTCTCAGACGGTTGCAGTTGCCGCAGAATTGATGGCTTATGGGATTGATAAGACCCACTTTTCCTTTCCCTCCGGGCAACATATAGTATCTGGCAGGACTGGACTTGTCCCATATTTCTACAGGTTCCAGTTCTTTAATCTTTTCCAACACTACAGTGTTGGGAATAAAGTGTTCCTTTGCCCAGTCAGCGGTTTGACCTATTGGCATCAGTTCGATAAATCTCACTTCAATATCTTCATTTCTCGTAAGCTCAACAAATTCTTCTATTTCATCATCATTAAATCCGTTGATTAATACCGTGTTAATCTTTATGGGCAGAAGTCCTACTTTCTTAGCTTCTTCCAGTCCTTCCAACACATCTCTAAGAGAACCTAAACGGGTAATTTCATTGTATTTTTCTTCTTTCAGAGTATCCAAACTTATGTTTACCCTCTTAAGACCTGCCTCTTTCAACTCTTTGGCGTATTTTTTCAGAAGCACCGCATTTGTTGTCATGCTTACGTCTTTGATTTTGTCCAGTTTGGCAATTTTCTCTATCAAACCGGTAACGCCAAGACGGGTTAAAGGTTCTCCTCCCGTCAAGCGGACTTTCCATACTCCTAACTCGGTGCTTATCTTTACTACCTCATATATTTCTTCAAGGGTCATTATCTCATTATGTGATTTTTTATCATGTATTCCTTCCTCCGGCATGCAATACTTGCAACGCAAGTTGCATCGATCGGTAAGCGAAATCCTCAGGTATTCAATATTCCTGCCGTATTTATCTCTCATCCTTTCAACCATCCTTCTTTAAGTACACTTGATAATCTGTCCTGTATTCTCTGTTCCATAACCTCCCATTTGTTCAAGATAATCTTTAAACTCCATGGATGTTATGACATCTATAAATAATTTTATCATAATTTCATTAAGAAAAGCTGCGGGAATTGCAAAATCATATTCCTCTTCTCCTATGGGAATAAAATCCAAGTCCATAGCTTTTGCCGCTGAATAGACTCCTACACCTACATCCGCTGATCCTGAGGCGATAGCTGCAGCCACTGCCATATGGGTTGTCATTTCCCTTCGATAACCATTGATTTTTTCAGTATCAATACCGGCGTTTTTCAGTAGATAATCTGTCAGTATCCTCGTTCCTGCACCTTTTTGACGATTGACAAATTGTATGTCATCTCTTGCCAGATCTTCTATGCTCTTAATACCTTTGGGATTATTCTTCTTGGTCATTATACCCTGAATCCTTTTTACACCTTTTATCAGAACGATATCCATGTTACCTAAATATCTTTTTATATATTCTATATTGTATGTTCCGGTTTTTTCATCCAACAGATGTATGGGAGCCATATGGGCTTCTCCTCTTTTGAGAGCCATTAAACCTGCCATGCTTCCTACATGGGAGGAAGAAAGATTAAAAGCAGAATTCTTCCTATGAATCATGTTGCCTATAATGTCCATTATAAGGTCATGGCTTCCTATGGAAACTATGGTATTCTGAATATCCTCCAAATCTTTCAGAAGCTTTATGTTGACTTTTTGCCCGGCTTCATATCCCTCACAGCTTTGAGGAACCTCCAATATTCCGTCTGCCCTCACCAGAGACATGGTGATTCCTGCTCCTCTGTCCAATGGAGTAGCAATCAGGTTGTCATTCACTTTACCCAATTTCACCCTTACAAATTCCTTATTTTTCAGGGATGAAACAAGCCTTTTTGAAAGTACCGCTTCCACCTTCTTTTCCTGTTTTACAGGCATACCTGCCCATCTTTTTATTAAAGGCTTTGCAAATATCTCAAACACAACCCAAGCCGATACCGGGTATCCAGGCACTCCCATTACAGGCTTATTTTCTATGAATCCCAGTACAACAGGTTTACCGGGCTTTGTAGCTATCCCATGGACTATCAATTCTCCCATATCTTTCACTAAGCTGGCAGTATAATCCTCTGAACCTGCAGAGGAACCTGCGTTGATCACAACTATATCGTTTTCCTTCACTGCGTTTTTTATTGCAGTCTTCAGAAGTTCATAATCATCCGGAACTATGGCATATCTGTTTGGTTCTCCTCCATATTCCACAACAAGTCCTTCAAGCATCCTGGAATTGGATTCTATAATATCTCCAATCTCAAGTTTTTCTCCCGGTTCGACAATTTCCGTTCCAGTAGGGATTATTCCTACTGTCGGCTTTTTATACACTTTTACGGTGATGATTCCGCCTGCCAGCAAGGCTCCTATATCTACAGGATTTATCATATGATTGGAAGGAATAATCATCTCATTTGCCACTATATCCTCGCCGATGGGCCTTACATTCTGCCACGGAAACACAGGCGAAATTATTTTAAGATCGCCTTCTCCCACTTCAACAACATCCTCTATCATTATAACCGCATCATAAGGCTCGGTTATGGGGTCTCCCGTATCTACATGCTTATATTGCCCTTTTTTGAGTATCACAGGATTGACTTCCGAAGCTTCATAAGTATCTTTCGCTCTTACAGCAATACCATCCATAGCAGAAGCATTAAAATTAGGTGATGAACAAACAGCAAATACTGCATCCGCAGTAACCCTTCCCAATGACTGAATAACAAGCACTTCTTCTATTTCATTCCTGAAACCGCTTCTATCCAGAAAAAGCTTCAAAGCTTCATCCGCGTCCATAGTATTTAAATATATGTTCCTATCCATCTCATCACACCCTTTATCATATAAGTTTAAAACAATGCCACTCTCACTTTTTCCCCTTTTTTGATTCCTTCCTTATTCTCTGCTATTTTAATATAACCAATTGATTTGGCTATTTTTGATATGGCAGCTGATTTACCATATATGGGTACTGCTTCATATGTTCCGTCTTTTTCAATCAACTCTACAGGCTGATATGTTTCTTTGCCAGGTTCAGAATGTATGTTTTCGCTGCATAAAGCCTCAACATATATTATATCTTCATTCATAGAATAATATTTGCGTATAAGATAATCTACAAATAATTTATATATTATCATGGCAGAAGAAGGATGGCCTGGCAGACCAAATATGGCTTTGTTTTCTACCTTGCCAATGATAGTCGGCTTTCCCGGTTTAACGGCAACTCCGTGAACAAAAATTTTTCCATCTTCCAAAGACTCTATCGCTTTAGCCGTCATATCTTTAGCTCCTACCGAACTTCCTCCCGATAACACAATTATATCTGAAACCTGGAGGGCTTTGTTGATGGCTTCCTTTAGCCGGTCAAAATCGTCTTTTACCAAAAGTTTCAAACTTACATCAGCGCCTGATTCTTCTGCCATTGCAGATAACAGATTAGTATTTATATCCCTTATCTGGCCAAAAGAAACTTCCCCAAAAGGATAGACAATTTCGTCACCTGTTGATATTACTGAAACCTTTATCTTTTCATAAACCTTTATGAATTCTATTCCTAAAGCTGATAATACCCCGATATCTCTGGCTCTGATTCTTTTGCCTTTCGATAACAATTTATGACCCTTCTTTATGTCATCACCTTTCTTTATGATGCCATGGCCTGGTGCTACAGGTGTATAAACCGCTATAGTATTTTCATCTAAATTTTCCACGTATTCTATCATTACAACCGCATCTGCTCCCGGAGGTATCATAGCACCTGTAGGTACATATATTGCAGTGGAGCTTTTTACTGATTCAGTAGCTGCCTTGCCCATATCCACTCGGCCTATGACATTTAAAAAAACCGGCATGCTTTCGCCTGCACCATGGGTATCATCAGACAATACGGCATAACCGTCAACAACAGCTCTTGAGAATTCAGGAAGATCTATAGGTGAATATAAATCCTCATATACTACCCTTCCTAAACTTTTCTCAATAGGAATCAGCTCATACTTGCTACATGCATCAGAAAAAACATCATCCAATATTTTTCTTACTTCATCAACCTTTTTGACATTAAACAGTTTCATATTTTGTCCTCCATAGCTTTTTCTTAAATTATATCTTTTCACAATAAAAAAGTTAATATTATTATACATGTTGCAAAAGCGATGCATAATATCATGCATCGCTTCAAACTGTAGATAAAGGGCTATAATGCAGAATGGCATTGTATATCGGTGCACATTTATGCATTTTGGCAACAGGCTTCTGCGAAGCCTTTGATGAAAAGTCTGTAAAGCCGGCATGGAGGCCGGCTTAGGTGCCATTATTGCGAAGCAAAGGTCAAGGATGACCGTTTGGCACCGTTAAGACTTTTCCAAAGGCAAGCAGTAGACCTGTCAAAATGCATAACCAGTGCAAAGATATACATGCCATTCTAGCATAGTATAGTTTGTCTATAGTCTAAAGCGATGCATAATACATGCATCGCTCATTCTTTACTTAGCATCCGGAACGAATAATTGATACCCGTTCTTCTTATATTCTCCGATTATTTTCTGACCTTCTTCAGAAGTTATAAATTCTATAAATGCCATTGCTGCATTATATGCTACGTTAGGATGCTTTTCGGGATTTACGGCAATTACTCCATACGGATTAAACAGGGCCGGGTCCCCTTCCAATACTATCTTCATGTTTACTTTATCCTGATAAGCATACCATGTTCCGCTGTCAACCAATGTGTAAGCGCCTTCTTCATTGGCCATGGTCAATGTCGCACCCATACCCTGGCCTACTTCCTTATACCATTCTTTGCCTTGAGGTTCTATGTTAGCAAGTTTCCACAAATCTTTTTCTTTTTTATGTGTTCCGGACTCATCTCCTCTGGATATAAAGGTGGATTTGCTTTCAGCAATTGCATTCATAGCAGCTACCGCGTCCTTTGTCTCCGCCACCTTTGCAGGGTCATCTTTGGGCCCTACCAGGAAAAAGAAATTATACATTACATCTCTTCTGTTGACACCATAACCTTGTTCTACAAATTCATCCTCAGCTTTTCTTGAATGAACCAGTAATACATCAGCGTCTCCTCT
>DUSG01000266.1 GCA_012842725.1 Clostridiales bacterium | reverse complement strand
TAATTTTTTTGGAATAATAAATGTAATAATGACTATTTCTTTTACGTTGACTCGCATAAACAAAAGTAATATAATAACCATTGTGAACTTTAAAAGGGGGAATACAAATGAATTTGAGAAATACAGTGAAATTCCTTGCAATAATCATGTTAATAGCTATCATGTGCTATATTGCAGTATATGGACTTGATATGGGAAAATACGAAATAGTTCCGGTAAAAGAACTGATTAAATTAGGTTTAGATTTGCGAGGGGGTGCTGAAGTAGTGCTTGAAGCTTTAGACGATCCCAATGATCCTGTAACAGATGAGAAAATGGAAAGAGCTATTGCTACTATAAGAGAGCGTATTGATTCCCTAGGGGTAACAGAGCCTGTGATAACTAGACAGGGTTCAAATAGAATAAGAGTTGGTTTGCCTGAAGTACAAGATACACAAAGAGCAATTGATGTAATAGGAAAAACAGCTCAACTTAAATTTGTTGATGAAGAAGGAAAAATAATATTGACCGGAAATGAAGTAAAAGATGCCAAAGCAGTATATGGAGCAGAAAGTCCTACAGGTATTCAGCAACCGGTTGTATCTTTAGAATTAACACCTGAAGGAGCTGAGAAATTTGCTTTAGCCACTACGAATAATGTTGGGAAAATAATTGCTATTTATCTAGATGATAATGTGATTTCAGCACCACAAGTAAGAGAACCTATAGTAGATGGTAGAGCACAGATTTCTGGTAATATGACTATGGAAGAAGCAGCTGATTTAGCCATGCTTATAAGAGCCGGGGCACTTCCTGTAGAACTTAAAATACTTCATGTTACAAGCATTGGACCGGAATTAGGAGCAAACTCTTTTGAAAAAAGCTTAGCAGCAGGTAAAATTGGTGTAGTACTAGTATTTTTGTTCATGTTGTTAATTTATAGATTACCAGGTTTGATAGCTGACATTGCTCTTGTTTTATATATTTGTATAGTTTTGTTTGCCTTAGCTGCATTAAAGGCTACTCTAACATTGCCGGGAGTAGCAGGAATCATATTATCTGTTGGAATGGCAGTAGATGCTAATGTTATTATTTTCGAGAGATTAAAAGAAGAGTTAAAAATGGGCAAGAGTTTAAGAGTAGCTATAGATTCAAGTTTTAGAAGAGCCTTCCTAACTATATTTGATTCTAATATTACAACTTTACTTGCTGCGATTGTACTTTTCTATTTTGGTACAGGACCTATTAAAGGATTCGCTGTTACATTATCTATTGGTATATTGGCTAGTATGTTTACAGCAATTGTTGTTACAAAGTATTTGATGAAGCTGATTTCTGGCATGAAAGTGTTTTCCAATACAAAGTATTATGGAGTATAGGAGGGCAAATATATGATAAATCTTAAAGTTGTTGAGTACAAAAAAATATGGTTTTCTATACCTGTTGCATTTATAATTGTCGGACTAATAATAATCATGGTAAACGGTGGCTTGAATTTTGGTATTGATTTTACCGGAGGTTCAACAATACAGGCTCATGTAGGGAAAAATTTCGATTTATCAGAAGTAAGAGAGATAATATCCAAGTACGATAGCGAAGCTGTGGTAACCTTTGCCGGAAATGAAAAAGAAGACGTTATTGTCAGAACAAAGTTAGAATTAAGTGATGCAGAAAGAAAGGAAATTATAGAGCAATTTATTTCAAAGTTTAATATAGACTCTAGCAGTATTAACTTTGAGACAATTGGACCTGCCATTGGAAAAGAATTAAAAAAACAGGCTATTTTGTCCTTAATTTTAGCTAATATAGGTATTTTAATTTATATTAGCTTTAGATTTGAATGGAGATTTGGGTTAGCATCTGTTATAGCATTAATACACGATGTTATTATAACGATTATAATATATGGTATAATGCGAATACCT
>DUSG01000265.1 GCA_012842725.1 Clostridiales bacterium | reverse complement strand
CGGTTAAGGATAAAGAATCTTTAAGTTTGGCATATACACCCGGAGTCGCAGAACCATGCAGGGAGATTCATAAAGATGCTGACGCTATATTTGATTACACATCTAAAGGTAACATGGTAGCGGTTGTATCAGACGGGACGGCGGTTTTAGGTTTGGGAGATATAGGACCTTATGCAGCTTTGCCTGTTATGGAAGGAAAGGCGGTATTATTTAAAGAATTCGCAGATGTGGATGCTGTTCCTATCTGCTTGAACACTAAAGACGTTGATGAAATAGTGAATACGATTGTAATGCTGGAACCGTCATTTGGTGGTATAAATTTGGAGGATATATCTGCTCCTAGATGTTTTGAGATAGAAAAAAGATTAAAAGAAAGACTTTCGATACCTGTTTTTCATGATGATCAACATGGTACTGCAATAACAGTGCTTGCAGCATTGTTTAACGCATTAAGAATAGTGAATAAAAAAATGGAGGATCTGGTAGTAGTAATTAACGGTTCCGGAGCTGCAGGAATAGCTATTGCAAAAATAATCCTGAATATAGGAGTTAAGGAAATGCTTCTATGCGATAGAGTAGGCATCGTGTATGAAGGAAGGCAAGAGGGAATGAATTGGGCTAAAGAAGAGATTGCAAAGATTACAAATAAAGCTAAGAAAAAAGGTTTGCTGAAAGACGCATTGGTTGGTGCTGATGTATTTATTGGAGTATCAACTGCAAATGTAGTCACTGAAGAAATGGTAAAATCTATGAACAAGGATGCTATTATATTTGCAATGGCAAATCCGGTACCGGAAATAGAAGCTGATTTAGCCAAAAAAGCAGGTGCAAGGATAGTAGGAACGGGAAGATCCGATTATCCAAATCAGATAAACAATGTATTAATTTTCCCCGGCATATTCAGAGGTGCACTTGATGTCAGAGCAAGCTTCATTAATGAAGAGATGAAACTGGCAGCGGCTCATGCATTGGCAAGCCTTATATCATACGACGAGCTTAATGAAGACTATATAATACCAAAACCTTTTGATGTAAGGGTTGCACCTGCAGTTGCAAAAGCTGTTGCACAGGCTGCTATTGATACCGGTGTAGCAAGGATAAAGATATAAGAAACAAATGAAGCCTTTAAACTGATAAGATTTTTATTTAACAAGAATAGATTCTTTCATTATCAGCAATTTATTGATAATTGATACAATTTTTTGGAAGTGTAAATTCATAGTTTGCTGTATAATCTAATAAACTATGAATTTCTTTTTGGGGAATGATATTGTGAAAAAAGTATTATGTATTCTAATACCTTGCTTAATAGTAGCGCTAATCCTAGGAAGTTGCGGAGGAGGAAAAAAAGAATCTGCCATAGAGGATTTTAATGAAGAACTCAAAAAATCAGGAAAAGAAATTGAGGGAAAAATCTCTAAAGAGATCGGTTCTTCTGCTGATATTAATTTGGACATAAGTCAATTTGGTCAAATAGGAACGAACCTTACTTTGCCTGATAGCTTTCCGGAACATGTACTTCCTCTCGTGGACGATGCAAATATAATAAACGTAAATGAGAATAAAGAGAATTTTATTGTTAGTATAATATATACAACAACAAAGAGATATGACGAGGTAGGAAAGTTTTATGAAGAGGTTTTCAAAGATGTGGAAAACTTAAACCAATATCAATTGGATAATGGCATCTCGATGAACGGCAATAAGGATGATTATAGGATTAATATTACAGCGGTAGCAGTAGATGATAAAACCAGCAGTGTTATGTT
Organism: Clostridiales bacterium; assembly: GCA_012842725.1. GTDB lineage: Bacteria > Bacillota > Clostridia > Lutisporales > Lutisporaceae > Lutispora. The sequence goes on along the minus strand of DUSG01000265.1, from coordinate 11,690 downwards.
GGATGTTAACTATCGTCAATTGGCAGAACGAAATAAACTCAAGGAGACTCTTATATCTGGAAAATCAGCTGCTTTGCCGGATGGATATCCCGAAGACATATTCCCGATTTTGGAAGGGGACAAGGTAACTGAAAGCAGGTATGAAGAAATGGGAGATGAGATTTATTATTATTTGACAATATTGTCAAACTTGTCTCAAAAGGATATTATAAAAGGTTATGAAGCCATCTGGAGTGATATTGAGGTAGGTTATAAAAGCATTGGTTCAGCTGATTTTCAGTTTGATGGTCATAGAGGAGAAAAATATGCTTTTAGTTTAAATGGGGAGATAAGAGATAGTGAAGCAAATATAACAGAATACCGCCTTCGCGTACTGGAATACAAGCAATAGAATGGCGCAAAGAAAAGGAATTTGAAAGGGTTGATGCTTTCTCCATGTATCAATTCACGATTAAAATATAGTAACAAGGAGATAAAAGGCTCTCTTGGTAGCTAAATACTTCCAAGTGAGCTTTATTTATGCATTTTTTATGTACAAGCTAGTATAATAAAATATTAGATAATAATTAATATTATAATATTGACAATAGTGTATGACAAACAGTATAATGAAATTACAAGGAAGTGATAAGTATGTCTAACTTGGAAGAGATTGTATCAAATCTTACTATGGAATTAAGAAGAGGCATTTTGGTTCTGTGCGTATTGAGCCAGTTGGAAGAGGAGCAATACGGCTATTCTTTGGTACAAAGCCTGGCGGAAAGAGGAATGATTATTGATCAAAGTACCTTATATCCTTTACTGCGAAGGCTGGAAAAACAAGGTCTTTTAGACAGCAATTGGTCTTTGGATGAGAATAGGCCAAGAAGATACTATGTGTTGAATGAAAAGGGCAAAAGAGTGTTGAATAGGCTTATAGAGGAATGGACTGGCATGAATAGTACAATAACAAAACTTCTCGAAGCTAAGAATGGAGATGAAGATAATGAAAGATTGGATTGACCGATATTTATATGCTGTAGGGCAAAAGCTACCAAGATTACAGAGAGAAGACATAAAGAAAGAATTGAGATCTATAATACTGGATGCTTTAGATGAAAGAATAGCAAATCAGAAATTACAAGAAGGAGAAGATTACGAAGCTACAGAAGAGGATGTATTTGCCGTATTGGAGTCCTTTGGGTCTCCTGATGAAGTTGCAGCAAATTACAAACCAAGCAACAGATACCTTATCGGTCCGGAACTGTATGAGCTATATCGTATTTTACTTTATATAGTTCTGGGGGCAGCAGCTTTAGGTATTTCCATTGCCACAACAATTGATATAATATATAGCCAAGATCCTTTTATAGAGCAACTGCTTAAACTGCCTATGAATTTAATATCCGCAGCGGTAAACGCTGTGGGTACTGTAACTATAATATTTGCGATTATTCAGCGTTTTGGGAAAGAAGAAAGGATTAAAGGTATTGATTTGAATAAGAATTGGAATCCTAGAAATTTGGAACCTGTTCCTGTAGCTCATGAAGTCATAAAAGTGCCTGATACTATAGCAGCCATATGTTTAATAATTATAGCTCTCATTATATTCAATAAGTTTCCTCATATAATTGCGATGTATAATGTATCTAAAGGAACAACATCAGTAACACCAATATTTAACCTTGATGTACTGGCTGGATATATGAAATATATGAACATATTATGGATTGGAGCCGTACTGCTAAACATATATAAGCTTATGATCGGTAAATGGAATACATTTTTGCGTTTAATTGAAATAGTTATAGATATGGGTGTGTTGATTATTGTACTTATGATGACAGGTAATCCTGCTATTTTGAATCCTTCTATTAAAGATGCTGTAGCAGGAACCGATATGGAATTTTTAATGAAGTTAGGTGGAATAGGGTCAGTATCCTTTAGAATATTTATAGCCGTTATCTTTCTGTTTACAGTTTTCGAAGCCGGTAAGCACATCTATTATTCAATTAAGTCTCATTAAATAGTAAGAAAGGCTTCCTATGGAAACATTTAATATATAAAGGAAGCTTTTCTTGAAAGCCATGACGGAAAGTTAATATCATTGTGGAGTTAAACTTTCCTATTGTTTATAAAAAAGGGGTTTTTAACCCTTTTTTCTTAGTTAAACCAATGACTAATGAAATAGATGACTTGAGGAAAAATTGATATAACGATTACTAAACGAACTATCTGCAGAACAACGAGGTCTGTGCTGTAAGCCCCCATATCCGATGATATAAGAGCCATATCCGATGCTCCTGCAGGCATTGCTGCTAAGAAAGATTCTTTTATAGGCATTTTTAAAATTTTATTGAGAATGGTACCAACAGCGAAGCAGTTTAAAAAATATCCGGTTACAATGATTAGAGAAGGTATTATGAGATATTTCATCTCTAAAAAGCTGTTATAGTTTATATTGCATCCTATGAAAGCTCCGGATAAGACCTGTGCCAATCTTTTCGTCCATTGAGGAATATAGGCTTTGTTAGAGAACAGATTTAAACAGATTGTACCGAGCATAGAAAACAACAGTATACCCGCGGGAATAGCCAATAGTTTTCCAACTATGCTGCATAATGCAGCTATAGTTATTGTAAATATAAATTTTTTTATGCTTGCATTCTGTTTTTTATCAGGAAATATATCCACAGTACTCTTTTCTGTTTCATAGTTATTATGACCAATACGGGATATTATACTTGGCAATAGTCCTATACATGCCAGCATTCTAATAAACTGCAGAACCGTTACCTTTGGCATGTCAGCTCCCATATCAGCGCTTATTATAGGAATTTCGCTCATGCCACCGGGTACGCCACCCATTAAAGATGTAATAAGGTCTAATGGACTTGTGAAATATATAATAAAACCTACAGATATGTTCGTCAATAACATTCCCAGCATCAGAACTAATGAAGGTTTTGCAAGTTTGCTGATTCTTTTTAAATCGTCCTTTTCTACTGAACACCCGATATAAGCTCCTGCTATCATTTGAGCCGTGTATTTGGCATAACTGGGCATATAAGCTATACCTGAAAAAATATTAAACAGTGCAACTCCTATGACTGCACCAACCATCATTCCTCCTGGAATTTTTGTTTTATAAAAAATATAACCGCATAATAGCCCGACGGAAAATGTTAATATAAGATTAGACATTTATGACACACACCTTTTGAAAATTGAATCCATAAACAATATACTATATTCTTGGAGATGATTCAAATATTCCGACTTAATATTTATTCATTTTTTATGAATTTTTATAAAATTATTCTGTACAAAATGATTTTCGTTGTGTATAATTATTATTAAATTTCACTAAAGGCATGAGGAGTTGAAAAGATGATTTATTTTGATGATATTAAAAAGTCAAGGGAGAGGATAAAAAAGTACATTTACAATACTCCGCTGGATTATTCAATGTATTTAAGCCGAAGCGATACAAACACATCTGTATACCTGAAACTTGAGTGCCAGCAAAAACTAAAAGGCTTCAAAATCAGAGGAGCGCTGAGCAAATTGGCAAGCTTGGCAGAAGATGAGAAAGCCAAAGGAGTTTTTGCTGTATCTTCCGGCAATCATGGGGCAGGTGTAAGCTATGCAGCTAAAATTTTAGGGGGAATCAAAGCGAAAGTTTATGTACCTGAAACCATTCCTATGTCAAAGTTGGAGAAAATTAAATATTATGGCGCGGAAGTAATAACTGTAGGAAATAACTATGATGAAGCGCATGCTGCTGCTTTGGAAGCAATCAAAAAAGAAGACCTCATTTTTGTGGACCCATGCTCCGATGTGGAAGTTATAGCCGGTCAGGGAACTATTGCCATGGAAATTTTGGAAACCAATCCGGATATAGATACTATAATAGCCCCTATCGGTGGCGGAGGGCTTATAACAGGCATATCTGTAGCAGCCAAGCATCTTAAACCGTCAATCAAGATAATAGGAGTTCAGACTGCAGCCTGTCCTGCAATGAAAAAAGCCATGGAAGACCGGATATGCTATACGGAATTTCCATCGCAGCCTTCCATATGTGATGCGCTCATCGGCGGAGTAGGGGAGATACCTTATATGATGTCTCAACAATGTATTGATGACATATTAATCGTGGAAGAAGAGAAAATCAAGGAAGCAGTTTTATTCCTTATTGAAAAGGAAAAAGTAATGGCTGAACCGGCAGGAGCGGTGGGAGTTGCTGCAATCATGACCAATTATGATTTGTTTGAAGACAGGAATGTAGCCGTAATCATAAGTGGAGGCAATCTGGATTATTCATTGCTAAAATCTATAATATTATAAGCAGTTATTGATAAATATTATTGACAATAAAATAACAAAAAAATTAGAAATTTTAATTATATAAGATAAGGCAGACAGGTATTAAATCAGAGAATATTTTAAAGTACGGGTAAAAAAGCTTTGCTTGATTGTTGATATCAGGGCTACGAAGGCAAATAAGAATAAAGATAAATAATAATTTTTGAAAATTAAGAATGTTAAAACATAACACTTCAATTATGTTATTTTATATGCTATATTTATCATATATAATTTGATTGATGATATAAGCAAAGATTTTACCCTGATATGTTAAATAAAGGTGAATCTATGAATAAAGTTAAACATACCTTTCTTATTGCGGCATGTATAGCTTTGGCATCTCAGTTTAACCTAAGATATTATGTACCGGGTTTTATAATAACGCTTTCAGTAATTTTGCTACCGATATTTTTGTATAATTATGTGGAACTAAATCCTATAATTGTTTGTTTTACCACAGGTATTATATCTCCTCTATACAGGGGAATCATTGAATATTTGCAAATTAGAGATTTGATGACTACATGGATTTTGGTGGGGCCCGATATTTCTTTCTATTTTGCATACGGAATTTTATATTATTTAATGTATTACAAAGCAGCTAAAGATGATATTAAGAGATTTGCTGTAACAGTTTTCTTCTGCGATTTTTTATCCAACATGGTTGAAATGAGCATAAGGACTAAAATAATAGGCATGAACGTGGATATAGTCAAGCATCTTATGGTTATCGCAGCCATCAGGGCTTTTATAGCAGTTGGAGTTATTATATCCATAAAACATTACAGAGTCCTATTGGACAAGATAGAACATGAAGAAAGATACAGAAGGCTTCTCATGCTGACTTCCAGTTTCAAAAGTGAAATTTACTTTATGCGAAAAAATATCAAAGATATAGAAAATGTCATGAAAAAAACCTACTACACATATAAACTAATATCCGATAATAACTATCCGGAAGAATTAAAGCATCTGGCATTGGAGATATCAAAAGATGTGCATGAGATTAAAAAAGGATATTTGAGATTAATCAGCGGTTTGGAAGAAATATCGAAAGACAAAACGGATGAAACCAGCATGAGCATCAGAGATATAATTAGCATATTGGAAATGGACACTAAAGATTATATAAGGTCAAATAAATTGGATATTGAAACATATTTCGATACCAAGGTTGATTTTGAAGTAGAAGAGCATTATTATCTTATGTCCATGCTAAGAAATCTCATAAGCAATTCAATAGAAGCTTTAGAGAAACGAAAAAAAGGGTTTATAAAGCTGAATATATTTGAAAGCAGAGATGACTATATATTTACGGTTGTAGATAATGGAGAGGGAATCAAACCGGGAAACTTAGAATATATATTCAATCCGGGTTTTTCAACCAAGTTTGATGAAAGCACAGGGAACATAGGTAGAGGTTTAGGACTTGCTATAGTAAAGGATTTGACCAATAGCATTTTTGACGGAAGCATAACCGTACAATCCGAAGTCAACAAGGGGACAAGTTTTACTGTTACCATTCCAAAAAGCGTTTTTAGAGGAGAGAACGATGAAATATTATATTGTTGATGATGATATAAATATAGTAAAAATCCTAAGCAATATAATAGAGGATAATAACTTGGGTGAAATAGTGGGATTCAGCAATGACGGTGAAGCAGCATATAAGGAGATTATTGCTACTAATCCTGATATTGTCCTGGTGGACCTCTTAATGCCCAAATTGGATGGAAATTCTTTGGTAAGAGAGATAAAACAGCTGAGACCCAACATTAATTTTATAATGGTTTCCCAGGTTACCGACAGCGAGCTTATAACAGAATCCTATAAGGCAGGTATTGAGTTCTTTATAAGCAAGCCTTTGAATAAAATTGAAGTAGAAAAAGTTGCCAATAAAGTGGCTGAAAAAATCAAGATGGAGCAGATGCTGAACAATATAAGAAAAATATTTACCAATGTTGACAAAAGATTAGAGAATGTAGAAAAGCCGGACAGAATAAAAGAGATAAAATATATACTCAGCATGTTGGGAATGCTGGGGGAAAAAGGAACAAACGACATAATAAACACTTGTGTATATTTGATAAATAACAATAAATCCTTCAATGAATGTTCCATGGATGAAATATGCAAGTACTTGAAAGATAGTTCAAAGACTGTAAGACAAAGGATGAGGAGAGCCATTAAAGAGGGGTTAAGAAATCTTGCCAACACAGGTCTTGAAGATTACGGAAATGATTATTTCCAAAGGTATTCAAATACATTGTTTGATTTTGAGAATGTAAAGGCTGAGATGGATTACATCAGGGGTAGAAGGAATAGCGGAGGAAAAGTGAATTTAGGAAAGTTTATTGAAGGTTTGCTTCTGCTATCGGAAAAAGAATATTAAAAATTTTTGAAAGATTGTGAGCTTTTTTGAAGTTTTTTGAATATTCAGTAATATAGTTAATAAAGCCTTAAAGGCTTTCTTTAAAAATAAAGGGAGGGATATAGAGATGTTGAAAAAATCATTGGCATTATTGTTGATTTGCTTGATGATTCTTACTTTAGCTCTATCAGGGTGTTCAAAACCGGCAACTGAGCAACAAGGAGGGGGAGAAACAACAGCTGAAGAAGATGTAATCAAGGTAGGCTGGATGGGTTCTCTCACAGGAGATCAGGCTGTTTGGGGACAGTGCGAGTTAAATACTGTAAAAATGCTTTTTGAAGAAATCAATGCAAAAGGCGGAGTTTTAGGAGGAAAGAAACTCGAGGTAATTGGTTATGATACCAAAGGTGATCCTCAAGAAGCTGTAAATGTTGCCAAAAGACTTACAGGCCAGGATAAAGTTGTTGCAATCATAGGACCTAATGCCAGCGGTAGCGCTATACCGATAGCTCCTGTATTGGAAGAGGCAAAAGTACCGGATATCGCAACAGTTGCTACTAATCCAAAAGTTACTGTTCAAGATGGTAAAGTTAAACCTTTTAACTTCAGAGTATGCTTCATCGATCCATATCAGGGAGCTGTTGCCGCAGGATATGGTTATGATGTGTTAGGTTTCAGAAAGGCTGCAATTTTATATGACGTGGCCGATGACTATTCTCAAGGACTCACAGAATTCTTTGAGCAATATTTTGTTGCTAAAGGCGGTACAATTGTTGCCAAAGAAGCATTCAAATTCGGTGACGTTGATTTCAGACCTCAGTTGAGCAAAATAAAAGAAGCAAATCCTGATGTGCTGTTCCTTCCTATATTCTTTAAAGAAGCAGCACTTATAGCAAATCAGGCTAGAGAATTGGGAATAACCGTACCTCTAATGGGAGGAGATGGTTTACCATCTGAACAGTTGTTCACAATGGCAAAGGATGCAGTACAGGGTACCTATATCGTAAACCATGTAGATTATGATGACCCAGATGTTCAGGATCTCAAGAACAGATATAGAAATAAATATGGCAAAGAGCTGGAGTTAAACGGTTATCTGGCTCATGATGCAGTTGTATTGTTGATTGACGCTATAGAAAGAGCGGGAGTTGCCGATCCTGTAAAGATAACCGAGGCTCTTGAAACAGCAGATGTTCAAGGTGTTACAGGAAGGATAAAGATAGGAAAAGATACTCATAACCCAGAAGGTAAGGAAGCAGCAATAGTTAAGATAGAAGGAGACAAATATGTATTCCAGCAGAAGTATTCTGCACAACTTGACTAAAACAATCTTTTAATATACTGCATAAAAGGAGAGTATCTCTCCTTTTATGCTATTTAAATAGTAAGGGGTGAAGGGATGACACAGTTTTTACAGCAGCTAATCAACGGTTTGTCGATAGGCAGTGTTTATGCACTAATGGCAGTTGGTTATTCATTGGTTTACAGCATAATGAATTTCAGTAACTTTGCTCATGGCGGCGTAATAATGCTGGGAGCCTACTTTGGATATTATTATCTGACAGGGGCAGGGTTACCTTTTCCGGTAGCTTTTATTGGAGCAGCGTTAACAACCTGCCTGTTGGCAGTAATTATTGAAAGAGGCGCGTATAAACCGTTAAGAGAAAGAAAGGCTCCGTTTTTATACTTTATTATTTCTGCAATGGGTACGTCTATTTTCCTGGAAAATATGGTAATAGCCACTATTGGCCCTACATTCAGAACGTATCCTGAGGTACTGTCCAGGACTCCTATACAGATTGGAAGCGTTTCCATTGGTAGGTTGGATCTGGCTATGTTTATCATTTCGGCTGTATGTTTGGCATTATTGGTATTTTTTATTGATCATACAAAGATGGGCAAAGCTATTCAAGCTACAGCCTATAATATAAAGGCCAGCGCATTGATGGGTATTAATACGGATTTGGTAATAATAATTGTTTTTGCCCTTGGTGGATTTTTTGCAGGAATTGCAGGAGTATTATTCGGCATGAAATATACCGTCTATCCCCAGATAGGTATAATAACAAATAAATCATTTATTGCTGCGGTATTCGGAGGTCTGGGAAGTTTGCCGGGAGCTGTTATAGGTTCTATTCTATTAGGAGTTATAGAAACTATTACAGCAGGATATTTTTCCTCCCAATACAGAGATTTAATTGCCTTTGTTCTGCTCGTTGTCGTTTTGATATTCAGACCTCGGGGCTTGATGGGCAAAGTAACAGAGGATAAAGCATAGAAGGGGGGGGGACAGGTTATGGATTTAAATTATATTTCCGGTATATTGACTCTTGCAGGCATTAACTTGATGGCTGTCTTAGGCTTATCCCTATTGACAGGATTTACAGGAATGTTTTCTTTTGGACATGCAGGATTCATGGCTATAGGCGGTTATACATCAGCTATGATGACAGTCAAATTTGGTTTACCTTTTATACCTGCCCTCCTGATTGGAGGATTAGCAGCATCTTTAGTGAGCTCTGTCATCGGTAGGCTTACATTGAAACTTAAAGGAGACTATTTCTGCATAGCTACGCTGGGATTTGGGGAAGCCATCAGGCTTATTTTTGATAATGTCCAATACTTTGGTGGAGCAAGAGGTTGGCCTGGAATACCACATTATACAAATATTTTTAATGTAATCATTTTAAATATTATAGCCATTGTTATCCTGGCAAACTTAGTAAGGTCAAAGCATGGAAGGAATATGATAGCGGTAAGGGAAGAAGAGCTTGCTTCTCAGATAGTAGGTATCAATGTATTTAAACATAAGCTAATTTCCCTGATGATAAGTGCTGCTTATGCCGGTGTTGCAGGTGGGCTTATGGCTCATTATATGACTTTCCTTGCACCGAAGATGTTTAGCCTTGTCAAATCGACAGAGCTGACAATAATAGTAATTTTTGGCGGTTTAGGCAGCATATCGGGAAGTGTCCTAGGGGCTTTGGTTCTCACATCATTGCCTGAGATATTGAGAGCTTTTGCCGATTGGCGTTTGGTTATCTATGGACTTTCCGTTGTTATAATCATGATAACCAGACCTAGTGGATTGATGGGAGGATATGAGTTCACTCCTTCAAGCATGAAAAAGCTTATAACAAGAATTAAGAATAGGAATAAAGACCTTCCAAATCAAATGGAAGGAGGAAAGACGGTATGAATATCTTGGAACTGAAAAATCTTACGAAAACCTTTGGAGGTCTCACTGCCGTAGGAAATGTGGACTTTGAAGTTCCAAAGGATAGTATAAGCGGTCTGATAGGTCCAAACGGTGCAGGAAAGACTACAATATTCAACCTAATTACGGGTGTATACAAAGTCACCGGTGGAAAGATAATTTTCAAAGGCCAGGATATAACAAACATGGAGCCTTATAAGATTGCTGAAAGCGGTATAACAAGAACTTTCCAAAATATAAGATTATTTAAGAAACTGACTGTTTATGAAAATGTTTTGACCGCCTGCCATGCAAATGCCAATTACAATCTTTTGGAATCTGTATTAAGAACTCCGAAATGCAGGAAACAGGAAAAAGAACTGAAAGAAAAGGCTGATAACTTGCTTGAAATAATGGGGCTTCATGACAGGAAAGATATGATTGCAAACAATCTTCCTTATGGACTTCAAAGAAGGCTGGAAATAGCGAGAGCCTTGGCCTTAAATCCCGAATTATTGCTTCTTGATGAGCCTGCAGCTGGCATGAATCCGGATGAAACGGTTCAATTGATGGCACTAATAGCAGACATAAGAGAGAAATTCAATCTGACTGTTTTGATAATTGACCATCATATGGACTTGATAATGGGAATATGTGAAAAGATAATGGTGCTTAATTTCGGTTGCAAGCTTGCTGAAGGTACCCCTCAAGAGATACAGAACAATCCAAAGGTTATTGAAGCATACTTAGGAGTGGAGGGGTAGGATATGTTAGTTGTTGAGAATCTAAATGTATATTATGGCGGAATTCATGCATTAAAAGGAGTCAATTTGAATGTAAACAAAGGAGAAATAGTAACCATAATAGGTTCAAACGGAGCAGGAAAATCAACTCTTTTGAATGCAGTATCAGGATTTTTAAAATATAAGGAAGGAACGATAAAATATAAAGGGGAAAAGCTGCCTATAAATCCAAATAAGGTTGTAAAGATGGGGATTTGTCATGTTCCCGAAGGGAGATTAGTATTTGCAAATCTAACAGTTGAAGACAACCTTATGCTCGGAGCTTTCTTAAGAAAGGATACCAAAAAGATTAAGGAAGATTTGGAGAAGGTGTATACTCTTTTCCCAAGGCTAAAAGAAAGACAAAAACAAATGGCAGGCACTCTAAGCGGTGGTGAACAGCAGATGCTCGCCATGGGTAGAGGACTAATGAGCGATCCTGAATTGATGCTTTTGGATGAACCTTCATTAGGTCTTGCACCGCTTTTGGTTCAAACGGTATTTGACATCATACTGGATATAAGAAAGATGGATAAAACCATTTTATTGGTGGAGCAAAACGCGTATAAAGCGTTGTCTATCGCTGACAGGGCATACGTGCTTGAACAGGGAAGAATCAAAATGGAAGGACCTGCTAAAGAAATAGCTGAAAATCCATTGGTGAAGGAAGCATATTTAGGAGCAAAGGTATAATAATAAAATATTCGAGATATATAAAAGGAAACATTGAGGGTAAATATTTTTATCCCTCAATGTTTCCTTTTAAACCAATATCTTCTGCTACTGTTCTCATACCTTTTATGGTTTCATCTATTATATAGCTGAGCTCCATGCCCAACATTTCAGCGCCTTTTTCAATTATTGACCTATCAACACCGGCAGCGAAGCTTTTTTGTCCCCATTTTTTCTTTACGGATTTTACCTCCAAATCTAACACACTTCTGCTGGGTCTCATAAGTGCTGTAGCCGTTATAAGGCCTGTCAATTCATCTAT
>DUSG01000264.1 GCA_012842725.1 Clostridiales bacterium | reverse complement strand
CTTTCGTTAACATCTGAAACACCACCATATCAATACTTTACTTTATATATTCGACATAAAAGAAGAGAATCCTTTTTGGTTTAAAGGATTCTCTCAAAAAATATATACTTTGTCTTCAGTCTGAGGTAGCGGATATACCGCTACCTATTTTTTATGGTTTCAACGAAATTCCTATATTTATCATCTGTAAAAAGCTTATAGGCTTCTTCATAGTCTAGATTCATATTGTTAGATAGGTTATATTTCTTTTTTAGCTCTATTATTCTTTTCAAGGTTTCATTGAGGCGCTCCTCTGAAATCTGTCCGTTTATTATGCCGTTTTTTAGTGCATTTAAAGTCCTTTCTTGTATCTCTTTTGTGTGGCCTACAACAAATACATCTATACCGGCATTAAAAGATTCAATAACTGCATCTTCAATAGATTCTGCTCCACTGGAAAAAGCATACATTTCAATATCATCGGATATTGACACTCCTTTAAAACCCAGTTCCTTTCTTAGTATTTCTTTGAGAAAAACCTCTGATCTGGTTGCCGGTTTTCCCGAATCATCTATATTGGGGAAGACCAAATGCCCTATCATCATCGCATCGGCGCCTTTATCTATAGCATATTTAAATGGTACAATTTCCCTATTAATCATAGTATTCTTGTCAATATCGATTACAGGTACACCATTATGAGAATCTATATTGGTGTTACCATGACCGGGAAAATGTTTCGGTACCGCTATTACGCTTTCTGCCTTTAATCCCTTGATAAAAGAAACACCATGAGCCGATACGATATCCTTATCTTTGCCGTAACTTCTTCGTTTTAATAAAGCATTATCACTTCTGCTCAGAATATCGAGCACTGGTGCGAAATTCATATTTATACCGGCAGAATACAACTGTTTTCCTATTATTTCACCTGATCTTTCAGTTAAGATCAAATCATTTATCCGACCAAATACATTTGCATCAGGCATGGTGACTCCTTCTTTTGGAATTCGGGATACGGTACCTCCCTCTTCATCAACAGCTATAAGGAGCGGAAGAGGATTATCTTTATTCAATTTTTTAAGAAGCGAATTTAAATCATAAAGCTCTTTGAAGCTGGTATAATTTCTCCTAAAAAGTATGAAGCCTCCTATTTTATCTTTTTCTATTATTTTTTTTAATGTTTCTTCTGATGTATCTTCTAGGAAGCCTATTATTACCAGTTGACCTACCTTTTCATCTAAACTCATACCACTGATAATCTTTTCTTCATAGGAAGGTTCTGGCTCTTCATTCTCAATATCGATGATTGTATTGTCGTTATTATCAATTCCATCATCATCCTGCTGTTGATTTTGTATTAAACAAGACGTGTTTATAACAATAATTATCAAAATAATAAATGCAAAAAATAATTTTTTCATCATTCTTTCTCCTATGTTTCTGCATGATTCTAAGTTTTTCATCTTTATAATTCTCAGGTTGAATATTTATTATTATTTAATATAACTGATTGTATATTATTTTGCAAATTAGAAAAAATAAAACTATCTTGTTAAATGAGGGATGAGGGTATGACAGAAACAAAACGAGGTACTTTGATAATAATTGGAGGAGCCGAGGATAAGACTGCAGACAAAAGAATATTGAAAATTGTACATAGATTGTCAGGAGGAGATAATAGCACTATTGCTGTGGTGACTACTGCAACCAACAGTCCTTTTGATGCAGAAAGAGAATATAAAGAGATTTTTATGAGTCTAGGCTGTAAAGCGGTGTACGGAATAAATGTTACGAATAGAGCTCAAGCAGATGATAGAAGATTGATAAAGCAGATCAAAGAATGTGACTGCATTTTTTTTGTTGGAGGAGATCAGTTGAGGATATCAAGTATTCTGGGAGGTACTGAGTTTCACAAAACAATATTGGACAGCCTTGAAAATGGGAAGATCATTGCGGGAACCAGCGCAGGCGCATCAATGATGAGCCAGGTTATGATTGTTGAAGGGAAGGATGATGAAGCACCGAGAAAATGTACTTTAAAAATGGCTCCAGGCATGGGCCTTCTTCAAGGTGTCATAATTGATCAACATTTCAATCAGAGAGGGAGGATGGGAAGGCTGTTGGCTGCAATAGCTCAAAATCCTGGGATCATAGGATTAGGTATTGATGAAGATACAGCAGCCATAGTAGATGAAAACTTAGCTTTTCGAGTTGTAGGCTCAGGTGTAGTTACAGTAATAGACGGCAGAGATATATCTTTTACGAATACTTCGGAGCAAAACTCTGAAGAACCTCTAGCTATTACAAATGTAAAAATTCATGTATTTCCCGAAGGTTATGGGTTTAATCTTGTAACAAAAGAGGGAATAATAAAAAAAGATGATGATAAAAGTAAGAACTTAACAATTGAGGAGGATAAAAAGTGAAAATTATAAGCAGTTATGCTTACAAAGGCAGAAATATATATAG
>DUSG01000263.1 GCA_012842725.1 Clostridiales bacterium | reverse complement strand
TTTCTGCTGAGTTTTTTCAGAGATATATTAGTTCTTAAGGATTTGAAAGATAATAAATATATCATTAATAAAACCGTTGATTTCAGTTTGTTGGAAAGCTATAGAAACAACATGACGGAAAAAGAGCTGTTTGAAATAGTTGATGCTGTGAAGCAAACCATAAACTCTTTGGAATTCAACGTAAGTTATAAAAATTCTATAGACAATTTGTTTTTGAAGATACTGGAGGTATTTAATGGTAAGAGTAGTAGGTGTGCGATTTAAAAAAGCAGGGAAAATATATTATTTTGATCCTGATGGTTTAGATATAAAAAAAGGCGATAACGTGATTGTAGAAACCATAAGGGGTATAGAATTCGGCAATGCAGTGGTTGGAATAAGAGAGGTGCCGGAAGAAGAGATTGTGGCTCCTCTTAAAAAGGTACTGAGGATTGCTACCCCGGAAGATTGCCTCAAATATGAAGAAAACAAAGCCAAAGAAAAAGAAGCTTATAAGATATGTTTGGAAAAAATAAAAAATCATGGCCTTGAAATGAAGCTTATAGATGTGGAGTATACTTTTGACAACAACAAAATTATCTTTTATTTTACTGCAGATGGCCGAGTTGATTTCAGAGAGCTTGTTAAGGACTTGGCGGCAGTTTTCAAGACAAGGATAGAGTTAAGGCAAATAGGGGTGAGAGATGAGGCAAAAATGCTGTCAGGTTTAGGCCCTTGTGGAAGACCCCTATGTTGCGCTACTTTTTTGGGAGAGTTTGAACCTGTTTCTATAAAGATGGCAAAAGAGCAGAATTTGTCTTTGAATCCGACCAAAATATCCGGATTATGCGGCAGGCTGATGTGCTGTCTTAAATTTGAACAGGAAACCTACGAGCAGGTAAGAAAACATTTACCTAAGGTAGGTGCTCTGGTTGAGACAGCTGAAGGAACAGGAGAGGTTATAGAATCCAGTGTATTATATGAAAAAGTGAAGGTTAAGCTGGACTCACCCGATAATAATATGAAAACCATAAAAGAGTTTTCAATGTATGATGTTAAGGAAATAGTTCCGGGCCAGGATATAGAACCTGAAATAGAAGATATAGAAGAATTAAAGGAATTGGAAGAATTAGAAAGCTTGGAAGAAGAAGAAAAATGATATTTTCATAACAATTTTATGCAATTTAGGGTTTTCAAGTATAAAGTTTAGTGGTAAAATGGATAAAGAGATTTTAAGGAGGTGTCCATTGATGGCATATAAAATAACAGATGCTTGCATCAGTTGCGGAGCTTGTGAGGCTGAGTGCCCAGTTAGCTGCATAAGCCCAGGCGATGACAAGTATGTTATTAATCCAGAAGAATGTATTGAATGCGGAGCATGTGCAAATGTATGCCCAGTAGATGCTCCTGTACCAGATAATTAATAAAAAAAAGACCCTCGGGTCTTTTTTTTATAACCTAAAAAGCTCAAAGTCAGAGGAGGCAGTGTGTTGAATGATTATTTAATCAAACCGAATGAGACATTGGATGATTTACAGAACGGATATTATATAATACAGAAAAAAGATGGATTTCGATTTGGCGTAGATGCAGTTCTACTATCGGATTTTGCAACATTGAAGACAACTGATGAAGTTCTGGAAATGGGTACCGGGACGGGTATAATAGCTATTCTCCTCTATGCAAAGAAAAAACCCAAAATGATAACTGCCATAGAGATTCAGGAAGAAATGGCTGAAATGGCTCAAAGAAGCGTAATATACAACAAGCTGGAAGAACATATTAAAGTGATTGCCATGGATTTGAAGGATGCCCCGAAAAAACTGGGCAAAGCGGTGTTTAATGCAGTGGTTACCAATCCTCCCTATATGAAAGCAGGTTCCGGCATAGTAAATCCTTCTCAGCAACAGGCTATATCAAGGTTTGAGATAAGTTGTACTCTGGAAGATGTATTGGATTCTGCCTATGAAGTTTTGATTCCCGGCGGAAGGTTCTTTATGGTACATAGGGCTGACAGGCTTGTAGATATCATTTATAATATGAGGATAAGAAAAATTGAGCCGAAGAGGATCAGATTCGTCCATTCCCATGTAGGGAAGAAACCCCATCTTATATTGATAGAAGGGCTAAAGGGCGGGAAACCTGAACTGAAATTCATGGATCCTCTTTATATTTACGATGAAAAAGGACAATATACAGAAGAGATAAATGATATCTATGGGAGGATAAAGTGATGAGTTCTTGTCTTTATCTGGTGGCTACACCTATAGGCAATCTGGAAGATATTACTTTAAGAGCTTTAAGAATACTTAAAGAAGTAGACATTATAGCTGCGGAAGATACTCGTCAAACGGCAAAGCTTCTTAACCATTATGATATAAAAAAGCCTATGATAAGCTATCATGAGCATAATAAAAAGTCTAAAGGGGAAGAAATCATCAGATTATTGTTGGATGGAAAAAGCGTGGCTCTGGTTTCTGATGCAGGGATGCCTTCCATATCGGATCCTGGAGAAGATTTGGTGCGTTTATGCATAGAAAATACCATTGAAGTAGTTCCAATACCAGGCCCCTCTGCTTCTTTAACAGCTCTTTCCGTATCAGGTCTGTCTACTTCCCAATTTGCTTTTATTGGCTTTTTGCCTGTAAAAGGAAAGGAAAGAAATGAAATTCTTGAAAAGCTGGCAAATGAAGAAAAAACCATGATACTTTACGAAGCACCTCATCGGCTAATTGATACCCTTAAGGATTTGAGAAGTTTTGTGGGGAATCGCAGAATAAGCATATCAAGGGAATTGACCAAGAAGTTTGAAGAAACCATAAGATGTAATCTGGATGAAGCCATAGAAGAGTTTAGCACCAGAAACATCAAAGGAGAGTTTGTTCTGGTTCTGGAAGGAAAGAGTCCTGAGGCCATTGAGGAAGAAAAAAAACAGATGTGGGCGGATGTAAGCATTAAGGAGCACATCATCATGTACATGGATAAGGGATTGTCCAAGAAAGAAGCAATAGCTTTAGTTGCAAAGGAAAGAGGAATCAGCAAAAAAGAGGTTTATAATATTGCCATTGAAATATGATGTGCTATCTAATATAATTTGGATAAGGAGGGATAATCATGGCATTTACTAAAGACATGACAATTAGAGAAATCTTAATGGCAAATCCAAAAACTGCAGAAGTTTTTATGGCCTATGGTATGCATTGCTTAGGATGCCCTGGCGCTACCGGTGAGTCCGTAGAACAGGCTGCAATGGTTCATGGGTTTGATGCAGACAAGCTTATCGAAGATTTGAATAAGGTAGATAAGGGAGAATAATTTTAAGAGGTTAGGCATATGCCTAACCTTTTAAAATTTATACCAATACTTTATCATATATATTTTTTCTTCTGTAAAGAACTAAATTAAAGAGAAATCTGAATATCAAATCAATGCACATTACAACCCATATGGCCACTATAGGGAGTTTTAAAATGTAAACCACCACTAAAGTGAAAGGCACTCTGATACCCCAAAGCCCCGTACCGGCAACCAACATGGGTATGTTGGTATAGCCCGCACCTCTCATGGCTCCAATCAATACATGAGAAGCATTTTGAGGTATCTGGACTAAACCCATGAGCATAAGGTATATGGCTCCTAAATTGATTACTTCAGGATTATTTGTAAGTAAAGCCATCATAGTTTTAGGGAAAAATACCAAAATTATGACGCTTATGGAGGTAATAGCCATTGAACTTTTCATTATCTGTTTAAGGTATGTTTTAGCAAGCTTTTTATCGCCTGCACCTAACGCTTGTCCTACAAAAGCGGTTGCAGCTATTCCGAAACCTGTAGATGGCATATAGGATATGGATTCTGCCTGAAGTCCTAATTGGTAAGCTGCAAAAGCCGTTTCACCGTATGTGAGAATAGATCTGGTAAGTATTATTGCAGCCAATTGCCAGAACATTGATTCCATTGAAGTAGGAAGTCCTACTTTATAGACCGATTTTATTTGCGGCAAATCAAAGGAAAAGAAATCCTTGTTTAAATATGAATTCAGTACTCCATTTTTGTTAAACATTATATATAAGCCAATCATACATGCACAAACCTGAGATAAGACGGTTGCTATAGCCGCCCCTTTGATTCCCATGGGTTTAAAGCCTAAATTTCCAAATATCAGTATATAACCTAAGGTTATATTTATTATATTCATAATCAAAGTTATTATCATGGGTGTTTTTGCATTTCCCATGCCTTGAAGTACTCCCCCTATTATTAGAGAGACAGCTAAAAAGGGTAGTCCAAAAGAAACCAATCTTATGTATGTGTTAGCACTTTTCAATAATTCAGGGCTTGGATCAAATATGCTCAGCAAATGGGAGGAAAACAAATATATCCCGGCTTGAATGAGCAATATTAGCAATATTGCAGATATAAGGGTCTGCAGTATCATATGTTTCATTTTTTCTTGTTTTTTTGCACCGTAGTACTGAGCAACGAATACTGATGCTCCGGTTGTTATACCTTTAAAAAAAGCCCAAACCATTTGGGTTATTCTTTGGCTAATACCTAGAGCACTGACCGCTATTACATCGATTCTACCGATAAATCCCATCATAACTAAACCTGCAGACATTTGAAG
>DUSG01000040.1 GCA_012842725.1 Clostridiales bacterium | reverse complement strand
CTGGCAGTACCTCAAGGAGCTTTTGAAGCGGTTAGAGGAGTTATACCTACTTTGATAACTCATGGGTTCAATGATGATGGGAAAGGATGCTTTTCCAAAGAGAGTATCGAAGAGATATTGTCAGCAAGTGAAAAATCTTCTGTTTTACTAATTGGACCTGGAATTAGGGACAATCCCAATACAAAAGAAGTTGTATCGAATATTATAAAAAAATGTCGTAAGCCTTTAATTCTTGATGCAGATGGATTAAATGCAATATGCCAATGTCTTGAAATTTTACTTGAAAGACCTGGAGAAACAATAATAACACCGCATCCAGGAGAAATGGCAAGGCTATTAAATATAAGCACTATGGATGTGCAAAATAACAGATTAGAAACGGCAGAGAATTTTGCAAAAAAATATAACGTTCATGTAGTGTTGAAGGGATACAGAACGATTATAGCATCACCTTGGGGAGAAACATGGATAAATCCTACAGGGAATCCGGGAATGGCTACAGCGGGTTCCGGAGATGTGTTAGGAGGTGTTATTGCAAGTTTTGTAGCCCAAGGTTTAGAGCCTATGAAAGCCGCCGTATCAGGAGTGTACATTCATGGAGCGGCTGGTGACAGAGCGGCTGAAAAATATGGACAATGGGGAATGATTGCCTCTGACATAATCAAATATATACCGCATACAATTATGGATATAGAGGGAATGTAGAGGAGGTCTCAGATAGTGCGGAAAACCTTATCCATAATTGTTATGCTTTTGATGCTGGCTGGTTGTACTGTTTCCAATCTCAGTGCTGAAGAAGTGCTAAAAAAGATGGAAACAGCGGAAAGCTACAGTGCAGAGGCTAAAATGGCTGTTAAAAATAACAAAAGCGTGTTTTACTACAACCTGAAACAGTTTTATAAGCAACAGGATAAATTTAGAGTAGAATTCTATGATGATTACGGCAATCTGAAACAGACGATGATTTATAATGACGGTCAATGCGCCATTTATCATTCCAAAATTGATAAACCGTTCAAAACGCAGAATTTTTTAGATGCCAAGGAACATAATTCTTTTATAACAACATTTATAGGATATTATAAAGAAGATCCTGAAGCAAATTGGAGCAGAGGGAAAATAAACGATAATGATTACTATGTATTCAGATGCAATATGAAGAGCAACAATTCTTTTTTCAGCAGTGCTGAATTGTACGTCAACTCAAAAAATGCAGTGCCAAAGATGTTATGCATATATGGAGAAGACGGTGGAAAAACAATGGAAGTGGAATATAAAAGCTTTAAATACAATGATTCAATTGATGATTCCATGTTTTTTATAGAATAGCAAAGAAAAAAATTAGCTTAACATAGATATACAAAGGAGGGTTCCTAAATGTATGATTTAAATTTAATAAGACCCGTGTGGGCAGAAATCAATTTAGACAATTTAGCTAATAATATGAGAGAAATCAGAAGGATTACGGATAAAAACGCAAAGATAACAGCCGTTATTAAAGCCGATGGTTATGGCCACGGAGCAAAATATATTGCGCAGACCTTGCTAGATAACGGCGCAGACAGATTTGCCGTAGCGGTGCTTGATGAAGCGTTGGAATTGAGAAAGGCAGGAATAACCGTACCAATATTGGTATTGGGATACACTCAACCGGAGAGAGCCAAGGCTATAATAGCAAATGAAATTGAGCAGGCAGTTTATTCTTATGAATTGGCAGAAGCATTATCTAAGGAAGCGCAGAAACAAAACAAAAAAGCCAAAATCCATATAAAAATCGATACAGGTATGGGCAGAATTGGATTCAAAGTTAATGAAAATGCTATTGAATGCATAAAAAGAATCAGCCAGCTTCCTAATCTAGATATAGAAGGCATGTTTACTCATTTTGCTATTGCAGACGAAAGAGATAAGACATATACGGAAGAGCAATTTAAAAAGTTTATGTGGGTAGCGGAAAGATTGGAAAGTGAAGGAATAAAAATTAAACTTAAACACTGCGGGAACAGTGCGACTATAATAGATTTGCCTCAAATGCACCTGGATATGGTGAGAGCAGGAATAATACTTTATGGATTGGCACCTTCTCAAGAAGTTCAGTTAGAAAAAATAAACCTGAAGCAAGTCATGTCTCTTAAAGCTAGAATAAGCCATGTGAAAGAAATAGAAGCAGGAGAAAGTGTAAGTTATGGAAGAAAGTTTATTGCTACAAATAAAACCAGAATAGCTACTATACCTATTGGATATGCAGATGGATATACCAGAATGCTTTCAGGCAAAGCAGAAGCTTTGGTAAATGGAATTAGAGTTTCTGTGGTAGGAAGAATATGCATGGATCAATGCATGCTGGATGTAACTAAAGCGGGAGAAGTGAAAGTAGGAGACGAAGTTGTATTGTTTGGATATCAGAAAGACTCTTTTATATCCATTGATGAAATAGCTGAAAAACTGGGAACTATAAATTATGAAATAGTATGCATGATAGGAAAAAGAGTACCAAGAGTATATATAAAAGATGAGAAAATAGTTCATATAGTCAATTTTATTTCCCCCTATGGAGAATAAAGATTAAAATGAATGATAATGGGAATTTTTATATATGGCATTAATGCAAAAGCTGGTATATAATAAACTATATATGGTTAGCATAAATTCAGAATCCTGTTGTCTTGAGAACGAATATTTTTGTACATTTTAACATACATATTGGATAAGACAATAGATAAACCTGGAGGTGCTAGTGTGTCGGAGTGTAAAAGAATCGTTATCAGTTTGCCTGATAGCCTTTTGAAGGAAGTTGATAACGTAGTATGCTTAGAGCAATGCAATAGAAGTGAGTTCGTGAGGAAAGCCATGAGATATTATATAAGTGAGATAAAAAGAATGAATTTTATAGAAAGTATGAAAAAAGGTTATCAAGAGATGACTGAGATAAATGTAACACTAGCAGAGATTGGGCTTACTGCTGAATACGAGACTATTTGCAGGTATGAATCACGGCTTGCGGAGTGTGAATAGAGTGGTTGTTAAAAGAGGCGATATTTTTTATGCAGATTTAAGCCCCGTGGTTGGTTCCGAACAGGGAGGAGTTAGGCCTGTACTGGTTATACAAAATGACATTGGGAATAAATATAGTCCTACCGTCATTATTGCTGCTATTACTTCTCAGATCAATAAGGCAAAGCTACCAACCCATGTAGAAATCAGCGCGGAAGAATATGGTCTTACTAAAGATTCTGTAATTTTACTGGAACAAATAAGAACTATAGACAAAAAAAGGTTAAAGGAAAGAGTTGGACATCTTTCCGATGAACTTATGAAAAAAGTAGATGAATGTATACAAATTAGTTTTGGTTTGGTGGATTATACCGTATAAGCCACAGAGATGATTCTCAGTGGCTTATTTTAATTTTGCATTAATTTTAATATTACAAATTTGTAAAGAATACAGGAATTTGAGAAATTATGGCGAATAGGTAAAAAAAACGGGAAACAGGAGGAAATTTGATGAGAATTTGCATTAATGTTACAAAAAGAAAAATAGCTTTTATAACTGCAGCGATTTTACTATCGATTTTTTTTATTGTTCCAGCAGCTGACGGCGTTATTCCCGGCTCAGAGCAAGACCCTTTGGTTACATTAAGCTTTGTAGACAAAAAAATTGAGCAGATAAAGTATTACATAGACTCCATAACCCAAGGATTAAGCGACCAAGTATTGAATCAGCAGGAAACCATAGAAAAATATGAAGAACAATTGATGCAGAAGGATAAGGAAATACAGGATCTGAAACAAAAAGTAGAAAGCGCTCTTACTTTTAAAGTGGTTCAGCTTCAAAAAGGACAAATATTGCTTACAGGTGAGGGAGCGGAAATAATAATACGTTCAGGTAAAACGACCGCTGTTTACGGTACAAACGGAGGTTTGTCAGACGTTACATCTGCCAGAGATTTACAAGCCGGAGAAGCCATAGTAAACAATCACATGCTAATATCATCAAGAAATGACGGAAGAGGAGTAAAAGCGGAAACAGATGTATTCTTGATCATTAAGGGAAGCTATACTATTAAATAATGCCAGGGCGAATAACCCTGGTTTGTTTTGTAATTTTTTTTATTTTTTAAAGTATAGATATTACAGATAAACCTTATTTATATTATAATTAATACTTGGGGTGAGTTTTGTGAGGAAGATAATATTAAGCGCAGATAGTACTTGTGATTTAGATCAGAGTTTAAAAGAAAGGTATGAAGTTCATACATATCCTCTACATGTAATATTAGGGGAAAAACAGTACAAAGACGGTGTTGATATAACAGCAGATGATATTTACAAAGCTTATGAAGAGCATCATATCCTGCCAAAAACTGCAGCTGTCAACGTAAAAGAGTACATAGATTATTTCTCGCCATGGGTAGAACAAGGATATGAAGTAATACATTTCAATATTGCATCTTCTTTGTCTTCATCACATCAAAACTGCTGTATTGCAGCTGAAACACTGGGCAAGGTATATCCAATAGATTCACAGAACCTTTCCACGGGAACTGCGTTATTGGTTTTGGAAGCCGCTGAGATGATAAATAAAGGGATGGATGCAGAGACCATTGCGGAAGAAGTAAAGAAAATGGTAACCAAAGTTCATTCCAGTTTCGTATTGGATACATTGGAATTTCTTCATGCTGGAGGAAGATGTTCGGCTCTTGCAACTCTTGGAGCCAATTTGCTGAATATAAAGCCATGCATCGAGGTAGACAATACCAGCGGCAAGATGAAGGTGGGGAAAAAATACAGGGGACCTCTTAATAAAGTATTGAAGAAATATACTGTGGATAAGCTGACAGAATATGATAATCTGAAACTTGACAGGATTTTCATCACTCACTCAGGCATATCTGAAGACATAATTGAACTTGTGAGAGAAACCATAGAAGATACCGTTCATTTTAATGAAATATTGGTAACCCGTGCCGGTTGTACAATTTCAGCTCACTGCGGTCCTAATACTCTAGGAATACTTTTCATGACAGAGTAATTGATTTATTGCTCCTCTTTATGGGGCTTTTTTATCTTAATTTGCTTTTAAGAGATTGTAGCTGATTTTCTATATCAGCGATTTGGCGTTTAATCTCGTCTTGTTTTTGCTGATTGGCTATCTGAGATGCTTTTGTCAATAGGAGGGAACCAAGAGTCATGAAAAGATTGCCTAACACATTATTTTCATCTTCATTTAATTCGTCTCCAACAGATATTGTTATCAGTACAGCTAGTATTATGAATAGATTGGAATTGATAAAAGAAGAATTTGACATAACAAGGCCCCTCCTATCTTCAATAATATAATATGGATTTAAATGGAGATTGTTGCTTCATTGTAATGGTGAAGCATTCACTTTGTATGATATGATATATTTAAGAAAATAAATTTAGGTATATTATGAAAGGTTGAGATATTTATGTTGTTTAGTAGAGATAATGAAGAGAGATTTAAAGTAATCTATAAACAGGGAATGATGACGGGCTTCAGGATAATTCAGGATAGGGAAACGGGTGTCAACTACCTCTTTGCTTATGAGGGTGGCGTAGGAGGCCTTACTGTATTATTAGATGAGAATGGCAAGCCTGTGGTTACCCCTGTAGAAGATGACTACTAGAATTGAGGGATAAAAATGGAGAGCAAAAATAAAGGTTTACTGGCCTACATATTAGTATGTATTCTTTGGGGTTCTACATATCTTGCAATAAGAATAGGAGTGCATAGCTTTCCTCCGTTTCTTTTCGGTGGTTTTAGATATTTGACAGCAGGTTTGTTAATATTATTGTACGGTTATATAAAGAAGCTGGAATTTCCAAAAGATAAAAGAGATTATATCAAAATTTCCATAGCAGGTTTGCTTATGCTGGGATTAAGCAATAGTCTCATTTTATTTTCCGAAATGAGGATTAATTCAAGCACTGCAGCGCTTCTCGTAGCTACAGTACCTATATTTATAGCCATTATTGAGCAATTTATTCCAGGAGGAAGCAGGATAAGTCTGTTTGGTTGGTTCGGAATGTTCATTGGCTTTGCCGGAGTAGGGATATTGTTGTTAAGTGGAGGAAGCCTGGATACGGATACTTTAGGCATTATACTTGTGCTTTTAGCTTCTCTTGCTTGGGCTGCAGGCTCTATATGTTCAAAAAGAACAGTTGCAGGTGGTTCTATCATAATCCATATTAGCGTTCAGATGTTGGCAGGTGGATTAGCACAAACCTTTATGGGTATAGT
>DUSG01000039.1 GCA_012842725.1 Clostridiales bacterium | reverse complement strand
CCTCCGCCTATTGTTCCGACAGTTCTGCCGTCCATATATGCAACCATCTTTGTGCCGGCTTTTCTTGGGGTTGAACCTTTAGATGACAGTATTGTAATAAGCGCTCTGGGTATTGGTGATTCCTCAGAAATATCTTTGAACACATCTACATCAAATTCAGGAATTACATGTTCTTTTCCAAGTTTATCTATTAACCCTCTATTTTTATAGCTTATTAATTCCGCCACTATGGAAATACCAATTTCATCAGGTGTGATTCCGCCTATATCAAGTCCAATAGGAGCTTTTATCGACTCTATTGCCTCTTTGTCAAATCCTTCTTGTTCTAACTCCTGCTTCATCGCCCTGACCCTTCTCTTTGAACCCATCATACCTACGTATTTAAGTTTATGCTTTAATGCTTCACGGAGTACGATGCCGTCATATCTATGGCCTCTGGTGACGATGACTACAAAATCCGATTCCCTGAAATCTATCATCTCAAAGGATTTTTCAAAATCTTCGCAAATAACCCGATCTGCTTCAGGAAAACGGTTTTTATTTGCAAAAGAAGGTCTATCGTCGATTATTACAACAGAAAAACCAACCCTTGCAGCAAATTCAGAAACCGGCTTTGCGACGTGTCCACCGCCGAAAATGAACAATCGCGGCTTAGGAATGAAAGATTCTATCAAAACGGCTTTGTTCTCACCTGTTTTTATTATCTCAGGCTTACCTGTATCCAAAGAAAAAAGTATTCTATCATAAATACTATCTTCCAGGGAATAGGATTTATTTTTCACATCCTCTTTCGTAAATAGCACTTTTTCCTCAATGGAACCATTTCTATCATTAAGCAGTCTCAAATGTGTAACCATTACACATTTCTCGCCATCGTTAATCTTTGCCAATAGTTTCCCGTATAAATCATTAAACATTTCATCACTCCTCTATAGTAAATCATCATATTTTCTCAGCAGAATTATTTCAATCATGCTATGTAAAAAATATGCATATATTATATTTTACAATATAATTGACAAAATAAAAACCTCCGGCACATTGACCAGAGGTATAAGATTTACACTAATTTCAGTTGATATTGATTCTTCTTCCGTTATTATTCCCTTTATTCAGTTTTGGCAGAACTATTTTTAGCACGCCGTCATTGAAAGAAGCATCTATTTTGTCTTCATCAACATTTCTGATATATAAACTTCTTCTAAATTCACCATAATGTCTTTCGCGCCTTACATAGTTTTCATTCTTATCTTCCAAGGTTTCATCTCTTTTGGCGCTGATGGTCAAATTACCATTATCATATTCAATATTGATATCTTCTTTTTTCACTCCAGACAAATCTGCTTCAACAAGATATTTGTCATCTGTTTCTTTCAAATCAACTCTAAAGTTCCCCTTCATCAAGCTCATATTGTTAAAAACATCATCGAAAAAGTACACCGGGAAAGATGAGAAAATATCACTGGGCATCAAAAAATTATTTTTGCCATAAGGAAAAAGGTCTGCCATTCTTCATTCCTCCCTATTTTGTAAAAAAACAACATGACTTAGCTTGTATAATTGCCTACATTAATATTTTGATTTTGATTAAAAAAAATAAACTATGTTATTAGATGAATTTCTTCCATTAATTTATACTCATTATTGTTCAATCTATTTTTGCATAAATAAAAATCGTAGACAAATAATAACCATAGTTGGGAGGCGATATGTTGAAAAAACTTTTATATATAACTGCAAACTCAAAACCTGAAAAATTATCAGCAAGCAAAACTGTAGGAAGATATTTCGTAAATCGTTTTATCGCCAAAAATCCTGATTATATAGTGGAAGAACTGGATCTTTATACTGAATATATACCTGAGATAAACCATATTATATTCACAAAAAGGGCAGAACCGGTATCCGGTGCCGAATATGATAAATTATCGGAAAAAGATAAAGAAACGGTAAATAGAATCAACGCATTGTGCGACCAATTTATAAGCGCCGATACTTATGTAATTGCTGCGCCCATGTGGAGTTTAAGCTATCCTTCTGTACTGAAAAGATACATAGATTGCATAATACTCAATGATAAAGTCATAAAAGTATCTCCGGAAGAAGTGACCGGGCTTTTAGACGATAAAGAAAGGACCATGGTCTACATCCAGTCTTCAGGAGGAAAATACCCTAAACTATTATCCGGAAAATTCAATCATGGTATAGAATATTTTGAGGATTTATTTAAATTTTTAGGAATTAAAAGATTTGAGAAAATACTGGTGGAAGGAGTTGACGATCCGGATATTGGCAGAGAAAAAGCCATTACGAAAGCCTGTCAAGACATCGAGAGTATCATAGAAAAACTTTCATAGAGTTTATTCATAAGCAATAGTTCCAGGACAGAATTTTGACTTAAAATAGATTCATTTGATATTAATTCAAAAAAAGCAATATGACCTGGAAGGCAAATTGGGCCATATTGCTTTTTTCATTATGGATTTGCATTAAATTGTAACTTATCTTTTCCTATCTTATCTTTAAACTTCATTAAGATATTATCAAAGATGCAATACATTACCGGTACTATCAATAATGTGAGCAAAGTGGAAGTAATCAGTCCAAAGATAACCACTATAGCCATTGGTGCCATTGCTTCTGCACCTTCACCGATTCCAAGGGCCAGTGGTATCAAAGCCAATATAGTAGTCAGGGTTGTCATCAGAATAGGCCTTAATCTTGTAGGTCCTGCCTTGATGATTGCAGTTTCCGTGTCCATACCTCTTCCTTTTAAAATATTTATATAATCCACCAGAACAATAGCATTGTTTACAACTATACCAGCCAGCATGATGACGCCTATAAAGGCAGGAACACTAAGCGGTTTGTTTGTGATAAGCAAACCTAATATGGAACCTGAGTATGCAACAGGGACCGAGAACA
The DNA here is from genome assembly GCA_012842725.1 of Clostridiales bacterium. Lineage (GTDB taxonomy): Bacteria > Bacillota > Clostridia > Lutisporales > Lutisporaceae > Lutispora. The sequence continues at coordinate 430 of DUSG01000039.1, read as the reverse complement.
TTATTGTAAAAGGATGAAGCAAGGATTCAAACTGCACAGCCATAACCATGTACACCAAGATTATTGCCAAAACCAATGCCAACGTAAGATCTTCAAAAGCCTCTACCATCATTTCATTTTCGCCGGTAAACTTTATGGAATAGCCATCAGGCAATCTATAATTTTCTAACTTCCTCTTCAGTTCTTCGTTTACATCTCCCGAGCTTCTGCCAAATACATCAGCTGTTACAGTCACATATCTCTCCTGATCTGACCTGGTTATGCTTGTAGGACCTTGTTCAACCTTTATTTCCGCTATATCCATTAGAGGCACCTGTATGCCCAACGGAGACAATAGAGAAACTGCTCTCAATTTTTCCAATGTATTTATTTTATTTTCCGGATATTGTACTTTAATATCTATTTCTGTACCGTTAACCTTGTAGGTAGT
>DUSG01000262.1 GCA_012842725.1 Clostridiales bacterium | reverse complement strand
GATTGTTCTAAATTTTATGACGATTATTGGACGCTTATGTAATATAATAAAAAATAAAATGTAAAAAAACTAAATAACTTGTTGAAGAAAGGATGAGCTGCATGTCAGAAGATATTTTAATGACTTTGACAGAAGCTATGCCGTATTTTATTAGATTAATTTCTCAGGATTTAAATGTAGGTATCTATGATAGAGAAAAATGTATTGCCTGCTTTTATACAAATAATTTTGATTTGGGTGTTAAAGAGGGGACAAAAATACCTGAGAACGGAGCTACAGCAGTAGCCATTAGAAATAGGCAAAAAGTTGTGAAGGAAGTGCCAAGAGAGGTTTTCGGCATACCTTACATAGCAACCAGTATTCCTGTTTTCAATTCAGAAGGAGAGGTAGTGGGAGCCATTACGGCTGCTGAATCTGTTGACAGAAGGGAAAAGTTGGTGGGCATGGCAAGCTCCCTTTCTTCTACAATGGAAGAAATAACAGCGACAATAGAAGAAATATCATCAGCAACGGAACAAGTGGCTGGTCTAGCAGTTAATATAGAAAATTTGGCAAATGAAAATTTAGACAATGTGAACCAAACAGATGATGTTTTGAATTTTATATATAGTATTGCCAAGCAAACAAAAATGTTAGGTTTGAATGCGACAATAGAAGCTGCAAGAGCAGGAACTGCAGGAGCAACATTCAGGGTTGTTGCAAGTGAAGTCAGCAAATTAGCCGAAAGCAGCGGAGAGTCTACAAAAAAAATAAATGAGATTTTAGAAGCAATTAAGAATGGTAATCAGAACATGTGCGAAGAAAGCAAGAAAATAGCGGGAATACTGCAAAATTTAGCTCTTTCAATCCAAGAAATCAGTTCTTCAATTATAAACCTGAGCTCCATGGCTGAGGAACTTTTAGCTTTATCTAAAGACATTCAAGCATTGAAAGAGTAATATAAGTTTTGCATTAAATTTTGTCGAATATATAAGAATAACTGGAGAAAGGCGGCTTATTAGAGTCATGGATAAAAAAATTATTGAATGTGTACCAAACTTTAGCGAAGGAAGAGATAAAGAGAAAATAGAGAAGATTCTTGACGCGTTTAGAGGGAAGAAGAATGTAAAACTCCTTGATTTTTCTGCTGATGAAAACCATAATAGGTTGGTTGTAACAATAGCTGGCGAGATGGAGCCAATAAAAAATGCAGTACTTGATGCCATGGGAATTGCAACTTCAATTATTGATATGAGAGAACATAAGGGAGAGCATCCTCGTATGGGTGCTACAGATGTGGTGCCGTTTATACCGGTAAAAAATGTTAGTATGACTGAAGTTATAGAGTTTTCAAAAATAGTGGCTAAAGAAGCTGCTGAAAGATATAATATACCTATATTCTTATATGAAAAATCAGCATCTTCCCCTGAGAGAGAGAACTTGGCAAATATAAGAAAAGGGCAATTTGAAGGTATGGTAGAAAAACTGAAGCAGCCAGAATGGAAACCGGATTTTGGTCCAGATGAAATACATCCAACTGCAGGAGTAACTGCCATAGGCGCTAGAATGCCATTGGTTGCTTTTAATGTAAATTTGAATACGAATAATAAAGAAATTGCTGAACATATTGCCAAAAGCATAAGGCATCTTAATGGGGGACTGAGATTCTGCAAGGCCATAGCCGTTGAATTGAATGATAGAGGTATAGTTCAGGTATCCATGAATATGACGGATTATACAAAAACAGCACTTTATAGGGCTTATGAATTGATTAAAATCGAAGCCAGAAGGTTCGGAGTTCATCCCATAGGAAGTGAAATAGTCGGAACCGTACCTATGGAAGCTCTAATCGATACGGCTGTTTATTATCTGGGCTTAGAAAATTTTAGCATGGAGCAGATTCTTGAAACAAGGCTTATGGAATAATAAAATGTAAATAGGAGCAGTTATTGATTAATAAAGAATTTCAGAATTTTGTGAAATTTGTTGGTAAAGCATGCTTTACCTGGAGGTGCCGCTATGGACCTGTTAAATGTAAGACTCTTTAGTACCCCGTCTGTGTTTAAGGGAGACAAAAGAATCATTTTTCCGTCTAGAAAAATTGAGGCGCTATTTTATTATATTTTTGTAAATAAAGAAGCAACTCGTGAAGAGTTAGCCAGTTTGTTATGGCCTGATGTGGACCCTCAAACCGGAAGAAAAAATGTAAGAAATGCACTTTACTACATTAAAAAAAGCCTCAATCTGGATGCAATAATCTCTCCCAATAATTCCATTGTTATTTATAATCCCCAAGTAGAAACACATTCCGATTTAGAAAGACTTTTGAGCGATGATAAGTGGTTTGATGCATATACAGGAGATTTTCTTCAAGGGTTTGTTGTTAAAGATGAAGAAGCTTTAGAGAATTGGATATTGAGTTCCAGGGAAAAGTATAAAAGCATTTATGTACAGAAACTTTACAGAAAGCTAAAAGAAGATTATGCAAGAGGAGCTTATGAAAACGTAGAAAAGGGTGCAAGAAAGCTTATTGAAATTGATGAATATGATGAAAGAGCCTATAGGTTGCTGATTAAGGCATTGGCAGAAATGAACATGTACAATAAAGCAGCAGATGTTTACAATAAGCTTTGTGAAAAATTAAACAAAGATTTAGGTATTGTACCTGATATAAAAACCAGAACTTTATATAAAAACATACAGAATAAAAGAAGTTATACTGAAGTATTTAAAATAGACAGAGATAGAATAATGTTTTATGGAAGAAAAAGAGAACTGGATATACTTAATAGAAACTATACAGATTTTGTAAATGACGAAAACTATAATGCAGTAATGATTGTGGGAGAAGCCGGAATTGGTAAAACCACGTTAAAAGATAGATTTATTGAAGAAGTAGTATCAAATGATATTTTCATACTGGAATCAAACTGTTATCAGGCAGAAGAAGAATTTCTCTTAAGACCTTGGATGGGAATACTTTCTAAAATAGCTAGTATAATTCAGGAAGAGAACATAAAAATTCCATCTTCATGGAGTGAAATAATACAAGCATTTTTTCCTACTCTGAAATTAAATGGTATAAAGACAGAACGTGACTTCAATTCTGTTGGTAGTTCATTAAGGTTGACATTGTTGGAAGAAACTATAATTAGCATTTTCAGAGAGATAGCAAATATAAAAAAAACTATTATTATATTTGATGACATACAGTGGATGGATAACTTGAGCTTGAATATATTAGCAGGTATGATGCTTCATCTTGGCAAAGAGATATTATTTATTACCACATGCAGAAACGGGTATCCTCAAAGAGTGGAAAATTTTATTGCAGAAATGAGCTGTAAGGGCAGAATGAAAAAGATTGAACTGGAAAGGTTCACTAAAGAAGAAGTTATTGATTTTACCAGAAAAGCACTTCCAAATCACAGCTTAAATGATGACATGTATGAGAAAATATATCAGGAAACAGAGGGTAATACCTTTTTTATAGTTGAGTATATAAATTCTTTGCGTGAAAACAG
>DUSG01000038.1 GCA_012842725.1 Clostridiales bacterium | reverse complement strand
TTTTTATTTCTTGAGTAACAGTCTTCTACTATCATCACTACTATTTCAGGTGAGAAGTTATATTCTTCAATCCAGTCCAGAAAAGCGAATATTTCATTCTGCGATAATTCTCTTCCGGAAATCTTTCTTATGTAGTCAAACATTTCTCTGATCTTGATGTTTTGTCTTGCCTTGATTATCCTATCTACACTGTTTTTTGCCGGTTTTTCTTCTTCTCCCTTTATATTTAACATTTTTTCCTTTAAGTCTATAAATTCAATTATTCTTTCCTGATTCAGGTCATTCTGTATGATATTGATTATGCCCTGCTCTTCCCAGTACTTCCAGGCTTTTTCCACTTCTTCAGGAGTTATGTTTATAGTCTTGGCAATTATATCATCTGATAATCTATTTGTTTTAATGCTGTAAGAGCATTTAAGTCCTAATAGATAAACCTTCACGTAGTCGCCTGGGGCATTTGGCATGTAGTGATTTATGAATATATTTTCCACCGGGGTATACCTTAGGTCTTCGTTATAGGATTTATATCTGAAATAATTCATAATTTTTCCCCCTAAAGGATAAAGTAGGTTTAGAAATATTATAGCATATATTAACCAATTAATAATATTGCCTTATGTTGCAAAATAATACCAAATGTTATTTAAATAAGAATAAATTAATAAGAAAATGAATATTATAAAGACAAGCAATAAATTTTCTGACAATTGTTTATCGAATAAAGTTGAATATGGGACATGTTTAGTATAAAATATAAAAAGCAGCATAAATGAAAGGGGTTGCATTGATGGGGGGAAGCAGTGAATACCTAAAGAAATTACGGCGACATTGGAATGACCTTAGTAATAAAGCTTTTGATTGGTTTAGTAAATCTAAAAAAGCCATATCAAATCTAAAATCGAATGAAACTTTTTCTAAGTTTAATATAAATAAACCTTACAGCTATAAAAAAACCGGTAATAAAAAATCTAATATCAAAACATCTTCTAAAATCAAGGTTGTCAACAAGAAAAGATTTACCATAACAGCCGGAGCTTTAGCCGCCATATTCATCATCATCCTATACTTATCATTTGCCAATAATGCATTTGCCGTGTTGATCAACGGAGTGGAAGTGGCCAAGGTTAAAAAAACGGAAATTGCAGAAGAAGTTTTGGCGAGACTGAAGCAGAATTTTAAAGAATTAAATGATGCAGATATTGAATTTACAAACCAAATCTCTTATAAAAAGATAAATGCATCCAAGAAAGAATTGCTGGAAGGTAAAGCTTTGGAGGAGCAATTAAAAAGACACTTAGATTATGAAGTAAAATGCGCTGTAATTTATGCGGACGATAAACCTGTCGTTACATTAAAAACCAAAGATGAGGCAGAAAGCGTATTGTCGGCTGTGGAAGAATATTTCCTTAAATCTGTAAATCCTGAAAATATAAAGGAGAAAAGTTATTCGGAAAAGGTTGAGATCAGAGAAGAGTTTGTTGATATATCAAGGGTAATTGATGTAGAAGATGCCAAAAACTATGTGATTAAAGGGACCAGTGAGGTTAGAGTACATAAAGTTCAATCAGGGGAAAGTTTCTGGAGCATATCAAGGAAATACAACATTAGCCTAGATGATTTGGAAAAAGCCAATCCTGGTGTCAATCCGGAAAGAATACAGATAGGACAAGAGTTGAACTTAGTGGTTCCAAAGCCCCTGGTAAGCATAAAAACCGTTGAGGAAGCTACATATTTAGAAAAAATACCATATGAGCAAAAGCTGGAGCTAAGCAGCAGTTTATATAAAGATGAAACCCAGGTAAGGGTCAGAGGAGAGTATGGCGAAAAAGAAGTTAAAGCAGAGATA
>DUSG01000261.1 GCA_012842725.1 Clostridiales bacterium | reverse complement strand
TTGATGTTGCTGTCTGCTATTTTTTTCTTGAGATTTGATAAATCCAATCTGGTCAATTCTAATTGTTTTTGCTGCTGATATATTCTTTCATCATAATCTTCCAAAGCTCTTTTGGCATTATCCAATGCTATTTCTGCGGACTGTACGTTGGATTCCATGTCCATTAAAGCAGATAATGAATTGTCATATTCCGATTTCGATATGAAGCCGGCTTCATAAAGTTTTTTGCTTTGTTCATGTCTTGTCTTGGCATCTTCATATTTTGATTGGGCATTTTTTAAGTTGAGTTCAGCCTGAGCAACTGCATTCTCCAATGATTTTCTTGATGAGCTGTTCTCTTTTGTCAGATTAGCCAGTTCTCTTTCTGCCATTTCTAAACTGATTTGGGCCTTTTGCAATTGGGACTCCAGATCATATGTATCAAGTTTTATCAATGGCTGATTTTTCTCAACTTCCTGGCCTTCTTCCACCAGAACTTTTGTTACTTTCTGGGTTGTAGGAAGCAGTATTTCTTCAGCATCTTTAGTTTTAATATTTCCGGTCAGCGTAATGGACTGAACCAGTGTTTTGCTTGATGCTTCTGCGGTATCCACTGTTCTGATATTGTTTTTGGGAGATAATAAAGTTTTGGCTCCTAACAGAGCAACCACTACAACTATAACCAGTATAATGACAAGTTTCTTTCTCTTTTTCATTTCTTCATTCTCCTTGTACTAATGATATTGAACCCTATATTTTATACGATATAATATTGGTTTTGTTTCATAATTTTTGATTTTTCCTGTGCGTGAAAATTGTAATATAAACTTAAAATAGCTGAGGGCGCAGATAATTGAATGTTTAGAGGGTGTAGGTTAGAATATAATTAAAGCATATTAAAGTAATCAGGGAGGTGAGAAACTTTTGAAATTGACCTTTGAAAGGGCTGTTATATTCACATTGGTATTGATCCTTGCCATATCAACTGCAAATATTTATAGCCAGTATTTTAAATTGAGAAGGCCTCAAAACGATATGGATATTTCTGATGTGAATCCTTGGGAGGTTAGCCATTCAATCATAGCTTTGCTGAATGCGGATAAATTGTACAACGAAAAAAAGTATGAGGAAGCTATTGATGAATACAATATACTTCTGGCTACGGATTTACTGGAGCAGGATAAAAAAGCCTACGCTTATTTCATGAGGGGAATGTGTCAGTATATATTAAAGGAATATGATATGGCAAAGGATAGTTTCTCGTCTTCCATCATGTACGATTCAGCAAATGCGATAGCATATAATAATGCGGCGGTAAGCGCATTTTATGCTAAGGATTTTAAAGGAGCTTTGGAGTATGCAAGGAAGGCTGTTGAACTTTTACCTGCAGTGGAATATTTCTATAATTTAGGCAGAGTGTATGAATCATTAAAGGAGTTTGATCTAGCAGCAAAGAGCTTTTTGTCTGTTGTTAAAGGTGGAGAGAATGTTACTTTGGTAGACCCTGTGAGAATTTATAATAAGGTTATTAACCTTGTCCCTGATGTAAAAAAGAGGGAGGAGATGTCCAAGGGTGTTATAGTTTCTCTTAA
>DUSG01000037.1 GCA_012842725.1 Clostridiales bacterium | reverse complement strand
TTCGGAAAATGGGATGGTTTCAGTCAGTGCACGGTAAACAAATTCTAATCTTTGGTCCATTAGGCTGATCTCCTTCCATGGCATAGATGAAACCTCCTAAGAGTAATTTCATCTATGTATTTTAAAATATTTTAAGGAGTGTAACCTATCTCCTGAACCATTTTTGTTACCTATGTCCTGACTGAACAGCAATGCAAAATGCCCGAAGCTCGTAACGCGAAGCACGTAGTAATACATAACAGGAATACCCTAGACAACGCAACTTATGTCCTTATCTCAGTTTATAAATATAATATTTCTCATCACCAAGTTTCTCAAAATTCTCATCAAGATACTTCTTATAGCTTCCGTCATCTCCATATATATAACCGCCTAAAGGGCTGAAATACTTTGCGTCTTTTTCTATCAAATAATTTATTTCCTTTTCGGCGCCTGTAGGTATGTCTTCATAGTACTTTATATTTGCTCTCCATCCGCTTCTCCTGGACTGGTTAAGCAAGGTTGGTTCCATTGTACCTATAATAATCAGGTCATCCTCATCGGTGTATCTTTGTATAACTTCAGCCTGTTTAAGTATATTGGTTATCTCTTTAAAAAATGGCTTACAGCTTTCATAATTAATCAGTGTCAGTATCAACAACCCGGCAAATACGGATACTACAGCCTTATTATTGTCACATACTTTGCCGAGAGTCTTTCCTGCCCATATTGCAGCTATTGGGGTTATAAATATAAAGTAATATTTGAGTTTTATCACAGCTGCTATGGCTATAACCTCCAGCAACATGGATAAAGTCCAAAACAGCATGGGATGATCTTCTGCCCACTTGGCATTAACTATTGCTATCACTGCAGGTATTATCAGCCCTACAGAAACCGCCGATAAAATCTCAAGTGCAGCAAATTTATATGAAGAGAATTCAGTAAAAGCTTTTAAGGATTTGGGTATGATATGAAGCAACCCTATATTTGTTACAAAATCAAATTCCGCCATATTCCTGGACCATATCATGTAGACTACATTGGGCACCAAAGATATAATCAGAAAAGCCCATAGATGCCCTTTAGTCAAGAATCTGAAGCCGTATTTTTTTATAAGCATCATTATCATTGCTATACCTATGAAAACGGTAGGAGTTTTCTGAGAAACGGAAAGACATGTAAACACGGCAGACAGGTACAGAAATGAAAGCTTCTCTTCCTTATACCATTTGATAAAATAGTAAAAAGCTCCCGTAAAGAAAAACAACGCTGCTGATTCAGGCATAATCGCCCGTGTGTAAAATATGTTCATGGGCATTATACCGTAAGCTATTACCGAAAACCATGCAATATGTCTTGAATAGTATGTTTTGGCTATTAAATATATGTATACGGAAGAACCTAAGAAAAACAAAACAGGCACAAGTCTTGCCAGATAATAATGATATCCAAATGCCTTATAAAGCAAAGCAATTAGAAAAGTGGTTATCTGAAATTCCAACTGGACATAATTAGGTTTGGGTCCGTCATAATTAAATTGGGGATAAAAAATATTGAATCTATCCTCAACAAAATTCCTTGCTATGGCTTCGGTGTCACTCTGTCTCCAGTAATCCCCCTGCTCTACAGGAGAATTATTGATATGCGGAAGTCTTATGGCAAAAACAAAAAGAAACACCAATACCGTAACTATAACCTTATTATCAAACCTTTTCATGTCCATCATCCTATCTGTTGAGTATGAATACTCCCGACACTATCATGGCGATACCGGCTATTTTATTTAAAGTAAAAGGTTCATTAAACAATACTTTCGACAGCAATGCAACAAGAACATAACCCAGACTCACCATGGGATAAGCATAGCTTAAATCCGATTTGGTAAGAACCTTTACCCAAAGCAGAAAACTGCCGCCGAAAAGAACCAATCCTATCAATATTTCCGGTATCGTCAATATATTTACAACATCTTTCATTAATGTCCTCAATGACAACGAAAAGGTTCCCAGTTTATTGGCTCCCAGTTTCAATATGGTTTGCCCCAAAGCACCCATGAAAATAGACACAAGTATTTCAGTCAGATCTCTATTCATATACCTCTCCTCTTCTTGCCTTTGGCTTTTTAACTTTCAGGGGAAGCTTGAAATAACCCAAAATTGTTCTTATTATCTTCATCTTGCTTTCACCTTTTTTCAGATTGTATTCCAAAACCAGCGGATATTCACCTGCTCTTACTCCTAATTTGCTGAAACGGGCTAAAATTTCAGCCATGCATTCAAATCCCCTTGAAGTAATCAAATTCCCTCCATAAGCTCTGATTGCTGCATCCAGATAATCTACATCATAAGCCCTGAAGCCGCAGGAATAATCCCTTACATTTTCTATTGAAAAAAACAATTTAAGAAAAGCGGCAGCTCCTCTGCTCAGTATTTTTCTCTTCAACGAAAGTCCTAATTCTTTGCCTCCTTCCGCGAATCTGGAAGCAATCACCACATCCAGCTTTTCTTTTTTAAGCTTATCCACCATGTAGGGAATAATCTCCGGATTATGAGTATTATCCGCATCCAGGGTGATTAACACATCACCTTTGCCATATTTATGGATAACATGATAAAAAAGGGTATATATCGCTCTGCCTAAACCCTGATTCCCTTTGTGATTTATGTAATCGATAAAATCGTACTTTTTCTTATATTCCTTTAATATTGCTTCTGTATTATCAGTGCTTCCGTCGTTTACTGCCAATATCCTGAATCCGTCTCCGTATATATCCCTGAGAAAAAGGAGCCTATCCAAGACCTTTGATATTGCATCTTCTTCGTTGTATGCAGGCAAACCTACTATAATATAAGTATCCATAACATCCTCCAAAAAATAATCCTGTTAATAGTATTCGTATTCAAATACTATTAACAGGATTCGCACTTAATGTATACTTTATTCAATCCTTTCACAGAATCATGCAGGCATTAACTTCTTAATTATAAAAATATTGTAAGTGTGATGATCTATTTATATATCAAATCATAATATCTGAATTTTTCTCTTGTATCGCAATCCACCCCTGAATCAAATGACCTGTTGCCCAATATATCCAATACCCGGCTTTTGTCTAAATTCCTACTGAAATATTGGTTTATTGCAATACACATGGTTTTTGCTTCCTCCACAGCATCACGAAACATCTCAAGCAAAGAGGAATATTGAGCGGAATCTTTATCCCAGGGATAATACCACGAAGAGTGAGTATTGTTCAAATGATCCAAGCTTTTATCGATTTTCTGCGGATATATCATGTTTGATATTAGCGGATACTTATATATTATCTTTTCTATAAATCCAATTATGGCTTTCTTGATTCCTGTAGCAT
>DUSG01000260.1 GCA_012842725.1 Clostridiales bacterium | reverse complement strand
GGTTGCGGACTGATTATTGTCTCTGCAAAAATATTTTCAACACCTTTATTCTTCAAATCTGCCAATAATCTCGTATAAATTAGACTACCTATACCTTGACCTGTTAATCCTGCTTTTATAGCTGTCTTATCAACAACCACAAAATTGTCTAGTTTACTCTTATCAAAATCCGGTTTCCAATACACATCTGTAATCCAATCAGGATTATCTGCTAACCATTGCTCTTTTGTATATGCCATCATAAAACCATAGATTTTATCATATTCAGCTACATAAAAATGTTCTAGATTCATTATGGCATTAAGCAATTTCTTTTTATAAAACCTAGGATTAGATCTGTAATCATCAACCAAAAATCCCTGTTCTGATATTTTTTCTGAAGTTCCAACGGAACAAGCTACTGCATAAATCTCATTCAAGTCACTGGGAGTCGCTTTTCTAACTCTCAACAGCTTTTTAAACATAAAATGATTTAACTCTACACTGGTCTTATTAACAACTACCATCCAAATACCTCCTTTTTACTTAGTAATAACCTTTGCAGGGGAGGTATGAGCTATAAAAAAGCCGTGGAGGTATCCACGGCTAGGTTTTCATACACTATAAAAGCGTATAACCTATACACCCAAACCTCCTCTTTCCACGCTTACGAGGTTAGCTGACGGGTTCGGACCGAAAGAGAATGGCCCTACCTATAAAATAGGATTCACCCCAAAAAGTTGGTTCCCCCGCTTCCTATAAAAGGAATTCAGCGAAAGTATGAGTTGCATTATTAGGTTATTCTATTATAAAAATATTCAATTTATGATTGAAAAGTAATAATGTTACAAAAAATTAACAGGTCTTTCATACTAATTTTCCTAGGTTGATAATATCATAATACATATATTATTCATGTGCAAGTTAAAATTTTTTATATATTGTTAATTTTTTTTAGTATATTTTTACAATATAAAATCAGCAGATTATATTTAAGACATAAATATAATCTGCTTTATATTTAATACTAAACATTATCAGCTCTATATAAATGACATAGTTCAAAATAATGTTTCTCAATCACGGTCTGGGTTCTAAATTTTTTGTCCTGTTATTAACTTTCTGTCTTAATAAATCATGATTTACAATGAATCTTTCATGAATGCCTTTTCCTATTTCACCGAGTTCGTCATATGCCATTATTATAAAATTTATTCTGTTATTATCTATCTCCGTTATTTCTGCCTTAACCGTAACTGTCATACCCTTGGTTGTAGGTTCTAGATGCTCAATGCTTAAATATCTTCCTATTGTTATATATCCATCAGGCAAGAGAGGGTCTACTGTGGATACAGCGGCTTCAATCATCAGAGCTGCCAATACAGGTGTCGCCAGAAGATCTTCTATAGAACCACTTCCATAATGTAATGCCGTATCCTTTTCTGTTATTTCTTTTTGTATAGTCTTTGACATACCAACCTGAACAGCAGAAAATTTCATATAAATCCCTCCTTTATTTTAATTATAACACAATATTCTCACTTGATAAAATATTCTGAAAAAATTTTTATTCACATATTTCTACAAGCCAATTATATACATTATATGAAAAAAGGAATTGGGATTATGTATCTCCCATTCCTTTGAAAGAAAACTAAATTTGTATTCGCCATATTATTTATAATGGATATGATGTAAGCTCCTCACAATATTCGCAAACATATTCCGCGGTACCGTTAAATTTAACAAGCTTAAATGATGGATTTGCATAAAGTTCGGTATTGCTTATGCAGCGCGGATTCTTGCATCTGAACAACCCTTGTACTTCCTTTGGAATCTCTACCTTCATCTTATTTATTATTTTTTCATTCTCTATAATATTTATTGTAATGTTAGAATCAATAAGTCCCAGCATAGTCATATCAACATCTATGCAATTCTCTATCTTAATAATGTCCTTTTTCCCGTACTTACTGCTTGGTACATTCCTAAGCAACACTACCGGATAATCTACATCACCCAAATTCAATTTGTCAAAAATCTTTTTTCCTTTGCCCTGAGTTATATGGTCAATCACTATTCCATAATGTATGCTCTCAACCTTAAGCATTTTTATACACCCCCAACATCAAAGCCATAAGAGCCATCCTTGCATACACACCAAATTCAGCCTGTTTAAAGTATACTGCCCTCTCATCTTCGTCAACTTCATAACTTATCTCATTTACCCTGGGCAAAGGATGCATGATGAGCATGTCCTTTTTTGCATATTTCAGTTTGTCCTTGTTTAATATATAGCTATCCTTTAACCTTACATAATCTGCTTCGTTAAAAAACCTCTCTCTTTGTATTCTTGTCATATATAATATGTCAATATTGTCTATAACAGATTCCAAATTCTCCGTTTCAATGATTTCAATATTCTTATAATTCTCCAGTGAATATTTTATATTTTCAGGCAATCTCAATTCTCGTGGTGATATGAGCATAAATTTATTGTCAGGATATCTTGATAGAGTTGTTATCAAAGAATGGACAGTCCGACCAAACTTTAAATCTCCACAAAATGCAACTCTTAGTCCTTGAAGTGAACCTTTTAAAATCCTAATGGTCAACAGATCTGTAAGTGTTTGTGTTGGATGCTGATGTCCTCCATCCCCACCGTTTATAATGGGTATAGTGGAGTATTTAGATGCCAGTTTAGGTGCTCCTTCTTTTGGATGTCTTATAACAGCTATATCTGCGTATGCTGATATTGTTCTTATTGTATCTGCAATACTTTCACCCTTGGCTACAGAGCTGACATTGGCATCTGAAAAACCAAGCACTTTACCACCCATTCTCAACATTGCAGATTCAAAACTTAGTCTCGTCCTTGTACTTGGTTCATAAAACAATGTGGCCAGTATTTTTCCCTTACAGATTTCAGAAAATTTTTCTTCTTTTTTGATAATTTTTTCAGCCAATTGAAATACAGAGTTTAACTCGTCTAACGTAAAATCTCCTGGGTCAATTAAATGTTTTCCTACTAAACTCATACTTTTTCCTCCTTTTTAGCCTCTCAGGACTATTTTAAAGGCTAGAACTTTTATAAGTTTTAAACCATTATGAAACTAATGTTGAATATTATAGAATTTCATTATATATAAAAAACCTTCCATTATCTGGAAGGTTTATATTAGCATGATTAACATTCAGTAAATACCTACATATAAACCTTACCAGCCTCTCAGGACCGATTTAAAGGTCTTTTTAAACTATCTTTATCAAAATATCACAAATTGATATTTATGTCAATTTCTAATTTTTTGAAGTAATCTATCAACTAATCCGTTATTACTCTTATTATTGTATTTGTTCATTTTCTGGTCTTTGTTATCATTTCTCACTTTACTGTTATTGTCTCTGCTGTTATCTTTTTTATCATCATTTTTATTATCTTTTTGATTATCTCCTATGCCTTCTTTCTTATTATCTTTTTTGTCATCTCTATCCTTATCTCGTTTATTATTTTTTACCTGTTCTTTATCCTTGTCTTTTTCAATATTCCTGTTTTTTTCACTGTCCTTTTTATCTTTTCTGTCTTCTCCATCATTTTTATCATCTTTGTCTGCTTTTCTCTCACTCTTATCCTTTTTGTCATTACCTGATTCCTTGTTTTTAACATTATCATGTCTATCAATCTCTTTTACTTTATCCTTATTGCCTTTGTTGTTTTTGTCCTCTGCTAACTTATCTTTTTTATTTTTAATAGATTCATTAACTTCATCTCTTTTGTCGATCTTCTTGTTTTCAGTTTTTTTGTTTTCAGTATTTTTAAGTTCATTTGATTTTTTGTCATCCTTTTTGTCCTTGTTTTTATTTTCTTTATTTTTATCAGTATTCATCGTTATAATCTCATTTTTCTCGTTATTTTTATTTTTCCCAGCTACATTTTCTTTTGCATTTTCCATTATATACTTAGCCACGGATATTCCTTTCTTGTCTGCTTCCTTTTTTACTTTTTTGTCTGATACTAAAGTTTTTATTTCCCCATCAATGCTATGAGCCACTACTTCTTCTTTAATTACCTTCTCAACTTTTTCCACCAGTTCTTTGCCGCCTTCACTGTTTTTATTATTCAATACAGCATATACTGTTATCTTATTTTTGTTTTCTGCCTCTAAATAATTCATTTCAATTGATTTTGTTATTATAGCTTTTACACCTTCCATGCTGTCCATGTTTTTTACATTTACTTCTTCCAATATCTCTTTTCCTTCTTCATCCAAACCTCTTGCATTTATTATTCTTCCTTTTTTATTCAAGGCAATTTCAATGCTGGGATTTATATCTATTCCTACATATGCATAAGCAGCCATGTTCTCCTGATAGAAGCTGAGAAATAGATAACTGCAAAACACCAATAGTATAAAACAGGCAGCTGTAATGTATCTATTGACAGAAAAGAGTTTTCTTTTGTTGAACATATCCTCTTCATTAAAACAAACTTCCATACCAGGGTACATTCCATAAAAACTCTTTATTTCGCAATATGTGCAATCGTCTGCCATTATAATTGCCCTATCTTTTTTGATTTTAAGAACTACACCTTTTCTCATTTAATCCACTTCCTTCAGCAAATCATATACATAGCTTTTGATTATGTCATTGTTGCTCATTAAAACAAGGCACACTGCAATTATAAACTTTCTATTTTTATGTACCACTTTTCTACTAACATTTAATTGCTTTACTATATCAGCTACAGGAATCTTCTTTTCTTTCATAATTCTCTTAATCAATATTTCATTCTCTACTATTTGCGAAGCAATCCTCACTGCATTTTTTCTGGTATCTATATGTTTAGGACTGCTATCCACCAGTTCCTCCAAAGAAATACCAAAACCCAGCAATTTATTTATAAAGTCTTCCATTTCTGCAGAGACATCCTGTCTCTCTTCCTGGCTGTAATCTGTAAAAAACCGTTCTTCAATGCTTTCGTTTTCGTATAACTGGTTAAGATAAGATATAGGTACTGTATCTCCATTCTTCTTTTCTTTCCTGAAAAAATCTATAAGCCTATTCTTAATTACTCTTTCTGCAAAACTCAAAAAAGATTTGGATCTTTCCATATCATATCTATCTATTGCTTCATTAAAGGCCAAAAGACCTATGCTTAATTCATCCGAGTCTCCTTCTGAGACGAATCTTCCTATCTCTCTGCTGATAATGTTTATAATAAAAGGTTTATAATCATCTATAAACCTGTTCCTCTCATATAGATCACCATTTTTTATAATAGCGATTCTTTCATTAATATCATTATCCCTTTGCTTATTGAATAAATTTTTGCGCAAAATCATCACCTGACTTCTTCTATATAAATGCGCAGAATAAAGTTTTTTTGGGAAACAAAACATTTGTTACCTAAAATTATACTGTTAGGCGCAGTATATAGCAAATAGATAAAAAAAACTATT
>DUSG01000259.1 GCA_012842725.1 Clostridiales bacterium | reverse complement strand
TTCTACGACAAATCCAAATGGTTCATAAGCAACATTGATATAAAGAAAGATTTGATATTTCATGAAAAGGAAATGTTTTATCAGGAGCTTTGGAAGAGATATTTTGAAAGCATAACCATCAAGAATAGGCTTAATCCAAAGCTCCAGGCTAATTTTATGCCTAAAAGATATTGGAAATACCTTGTGGAAATGAAATAGAATTCTATCCATAGATTTTTACTATTAATGAAACAAACTCTATTGAATATAACTATTTGTATCGTTAAATCCTGTCTAATATACTTATTTACAGGACTATTGCATTTTATAGGGGGTATTATAATGAACAAGAAAGAATTCATTGAATCCATTCGCCAAGAAGCAGAAGGTTATTTTCAAAGAGGTGAATTTTTTTGTTCAGAATCTGTAGTCTATACGATCAATAAACTATTAGGCAGCCCATACAACGAAGATGTTACCAGACTTGCATCCGCATTCCCCATTGGCCTTGGTAAATCCGGTTGCTTATGCGGTGCTGTAAGCGGAGGTGCTATGGCTTTGGGCATGGCTTATGGCAGAAAGCTTGGTGAACCTATGAATGAAAAAATGTTCCCTATCTCAGCACAGCTTCACGATCATATAAAGAATATGTATAAAAGCACCTGCTGCCGAGTCCTTGTAAAGAATTATGACTTTCAAAGTCCTGAAAGGAAAGCCCATTGCGTTAAGATTACAGGTGAGGTTGCTGCATGGATAGCAGAAAAACTATTGGAAGATCCTGAAATGGCAAACAAAATAGCAAGCGTTAATAACCTGACAGAGGAGAATGAATAATTTATGAAGATCAAGAAATTACCCATTCCCATCTCTGGTCTGATGCTTGCTTGTGCAGCCGCCGGTAATCTGGTAGCTTCTTATGGCAGTGCTTACAAGAACCTCTTTGGCATCATTGCAGTCATCATAATGATCAAGCTGCTAATAAAAGCCATAATGATACCTAATTCTATAAAGGAAGGCTTTGAAAATCCTGTTGTGGCCAGTGTAATGCCCACATTTTCCATGGGAGTCATGTTATTGTCAACTTATATAAAGCCCTATGCATCATCTGCAGCATATGTCATATGGCTGTTGGGCTTAATTCTGCATTGCTTGCTTATTGTTCTATTTACTATAAAGTATATTGTAAGCTTTAATATCAAAAAAGTATTTCCTAGCTACTTCATAGTTTATGTTGGAATAGTCTGCGCCAGTGTAACTGCACCAGCATTTAACATGGCCCAGCTTGGACAATATATATTCTGGTTTGGTTTAGCAACCTATATTGTTCTTTTGCCTATAATCAGCTATAGAGTATTATCTATAAAAGAAATACCAGAACCTGCTATGCCAACATTAGCCATATTCACTGCTCCGGCAAGCCTTTGTCTTGCTGGATACCTGAACTCATTCCAAAGTAAAAACACGGCGATGGTAGGATTTTTGGCTATACTTGCCCTATTGATGTTTATAACTGTAATTATTAATATGCCTAAATTGCTCAAGCTAAAGTTCTATCCCAGTTATTCTGCATTCACATTTCCTTTTGTAATAACAGCTACAGCTATGAAGGCAACTAATGCTTATCTTATGAATATTGGCAGTAGTGTCCCTATTCTAATGTATTTAATATATATATTGGAGATATGGGCCATAATAATGGTAATATATGTTTTATTTAGATATATGATTTTTATGTTTTCAAATACAGAGTCCTCTCAAGTCACACCAACCTTTAAAGCATAAATAGCATAAAGACAAGGGTCATAATGCACCCTTGTCTTTTTTATTACTTTTTTAATTCATAATAAGCACAATTCATCCCAAATATTTCTATGTCCTTTATGTACTTCAATCCAATCTTTTCTATTACTCTTCTAGATGCTATATTGTCAATCTTAGCAAAAGCTACAATCCTGTCTA
>DUSG01000258.1 GCA_012842725.1 Clostridiales bacterium | reverse complement strand
TAATTCCTCTATGCCTTGTGAGGCTGATTGATTTTGATTCTTTGAATTTAAACTTGAAGCAACAAGTATAGCTCTTGCTTCATATACAGGATCTAAGACTAAAAAGTTTACTACGCAAGTTAATACTATGGCGATTACTGTGATTACAGCTATAAGTTTTTTACCTTTCAACAATATCTCTATTAATTCCCTTAGGCTTATTTCTTCTTGCATTTATTACACCTCACAATTTTTACTTTGATTTTCTTTTTTCAATCTTTTTGGCTTGTTCTATCCAATTTTGTGCCAGTTCAGTTTTCATGTTATAGTCTTTAGGTAATTTCATAGGTATTTCCAATTTAGCGTTAGCTTCATCAAACTGTTTTCTAGCTTCTATCATATTTTCAAGATATGGTATAGCTTTACCATGTTGTCTATTTTCAAAGTAATATTTTGCTATCTCATAGTTCAAATCTGCCTTTATTATATATGATTGTACAACAAAAGGTTCATTCTTCAATTTTGTTTCCGCCATATTTATTGCTTCCTCAAACATACCATTCGAAGCTAACAAACTAATTAATACAGATGTATATTTATAATTATAAGGTTCATATTTCTCAATTCTAGATATTTGTTCTAACATTTTATTGTAATATTTATCATCATTTGTCTCTCTAAACTTATAACTCATTATCTGCGCATAGTCTGCTCTGTAATCACTGTTATATCTATCAAGTTTCATCGCTTTTTCATATAGTTTCATTGATTGGTCTACATCTGAATTCATTAATTCTGCTGCTTTATTTCCTATATTTATTGCATAAGCTATAGATGAAGAAAATACTAATATAAGTACAGACAAAACGATAAAAGAAATATGTATCCATCTTTTCTGTATAAAATGTAATTGTTTATCAACATCATTTGTGTTTAAAATTCCTATAAGAACCCATAATAAATATGCTACAGCCACTAACGATAAATTAAAATCTATGGTTGAATGCATCAACATTAAAAATGCAGCTAAATATATCGGTAAATAATCAGATTTATTCTTTATACATTTTACAAAATCATTTAGCAGCAAAATCAAAATTGCAGCTAAAGGAATCAAACCTAATATTCCTACCTCTATGGCATATTGCACATAAAAGTTGTGAACTTCTGTTGTATTATATGGTATCGATTGATATTGCCTATAAAGGTTCTTCCATCCTCCCCCACCAGCTCCAATAAGTATGTTGTCTTTGAAAATCTCAATTCCATCTTTGATGAACCGAACTCTACTAGAAGCACTATTATCATCCAGTTTTATGTTTTCAAATCTCTTCACTATTGCATCAGGAATATATTTGAATCGTTCCTGTTTTTTTATTATATTTCCCATACCATCCTTTAGCACAACATTTGTATAAACTGTATAGCTATCAGTTTCATAATTGTATAAAATGAAACTTAAACGTTCTGTATCTTCTAGTGTTGTAAATTGAATTTCTTTGTGTACAAAGTCACTTCCCACAGAATTAAATTCTCTATAAATCTCATCAAACTCATTATTTTTTTTATAGCTTCTAATTATAACACCATAACTATATGGATTTTCTAATGATGACATTACATCAAATTCAAGAATATAATCTTTTGATTTTTCAACATTTTCTATGTAAAACCAGCTGCTCTTCCATGATTTCTCTTCTCCAGCCAAATGTTCAACTTTATACTGTATAGGTTCTTTTATTGAAAGTAAAAAAGCTAAAACTGCGGCAAAAATTAATACTGTTGCTGTTAATGATATATTAATTGTTTTAATTGAAATATTTTTTAAGTATTTAGCATTGAGTATGTGATAGATATATGTCAATGCTAAAACAGCAGCAATGCTCATAATGTAGTTTGCCATGATACTACCATATTCAGCTTGACCTTGGGTATAGTATTTATATATAAAGATTGAATTTGACAAAAATGACATCAATAGATTTAAAACAAGACTTAATTTGCCTTGTCCATCTATAAGAAGAAAATTTAAAAACAAAACTCCTGCTATGGCTAGAAAAGCACCTCTTGATAAAGTAAATATAAACGTTGAAAGAAGGGTTGTTAATATAACTTGATATATAAGTTTTAACTTTATGTTTTTGGTATTTATTAATTCATTTATTACAAGTATTATACCAATAGCCAATACTGAAGCTGTTGTATTAGGATATTGATACAAACCAAATAATCTATTGCCAGATATCACTCCTTTTAAGTCAATTACTTTTGCTAATACAAGTAATGAAGCAAAAGCTGTAACAAATGTACTTGCTATAATCGTATGTATTAATATATTTTTTATCTTATCATCAACTCTGCATAAACTAGAAGCTATTCTATATATCATAAAATAACTTGAATATACAAGAACTGCATCGAATCCATCTTTTGCATTGACACCAAATAAGAAAGATATGTAATAGCAAATTGGAATAGCTAAAACTGCGAGATCAAGATATGTATCAATAATATTATAATTTTTATGTAAAAGCTTGTACACCAAATAAGCTAAGTATAGCATACTGACAAAAGTTATGGCAGGTATGTAATTTTCTCTGAAAAATAATCCTCTGTAGAAGGGGATGATTATTATAAAGACTGATAATAAAACTAGTATTATGTATTCTATTGATTTATCCTCTTTATTGAGTTTAATTCTGCTTGAAGTAGTAATTTTCTTTGAATGCGATGTTGCTTTGCCCATTTATTGCACTCCTATTCTGGTTTATTCTACAATATCTATATTATAACATTTATGTAGTATTTTCAATTGATTGGAAAAATTAATTGTTTTTTAATTTAATTATCTGTTTATGTACTTTGCTTTTTTAATAGCGGTTTAATCTTTTCATTTTCTTTCCGCTTATTTTAGAAATTTTAAGAATCGATCTCATGTTCGTTATTTCATTACCGACATGTGGAGACCACACCTAGATATTGCTAAAACCTATTTCAAAAATGCAACTATTGTAATTGATAAGTATCATTATGCCCGTTACAATATTTGGGCTATCGAAGGAGTAAGAAAAAAGTATTTAGAAGAATTTACCACAAAAGCTTAGAAAATACTTTAAACGAAGCAAAAAGCTTATTTTAGCAAGGAAAGATTCTTTGGATGATGAATCAAAAAAAGAATTGGAGATCATGCTTTTATACAGTGAAGATTTAAGATAGACACATTATATCAAAGAATTATTCTACGAATTTACTGAAGCCAAATCTTCTATTGAAGCAAGGGAGTTATTAATCAAATGGATTAAGATTGCGTGTTCATCAGAAATCAAAGATTACGTTTCCTGTGCTAATACATTAAGTAATTGGATAAATGAAATAGTTAATTCCTTTGATATTCCATATACTAATGGTTGTACAGAAGGTTTTAATAACAAAATCAAAGTCATCAAAAGAAATGCTTTCGGATTTAGGAATTTTGAAAACTTTAGAACCAGAATCCTTCATTGCTGTAACTAATATTTCTGAAATCAATCATCTTTTGCAACAAAGGTTGTTTTTGTGCTGTTCAAAATTAAGTTTACAGTTAATACCTTAAGTACAATACAAAGATACAACTAACATTAAAAAAGGGAAGGTATTCCGAAGAATACCCACCCAACAATTGACATAGAACCAAAAAAGGGAAGGTATTCTAAAAAATACCTACCCCAACTATTAACATAGAGCCACTAAAACAAAGGGTTCTATAATTAATGTTGGGGTGTAAAATCTCTAACATTTTTTCAAAAAAAGATGCACTTATAAGCAAAACTCTCTAAAATGTTAATTGGCAAAATAAACATTGAAAGGAGTTTTGATATAAGTGCATTCTAATTCTACCGCAAATTTATTAAATTTAAAAGG
>DUSG01000036.1 GCA_012842725.1 Clostridiales bacterium | reverse complement strand
GTTCAAAACCATCACGCCTGCTGCAATAAATAACATTATATGCATATAATCCTTTATCAGAATGTTTCTTAATATCAGCAGATTTTCGATGATAATAGGTACATGGACAACCATATTTATTAAATACCTTTCAACAACATCTACGGCAAAATAAACATAACCTGATACCTGTTGTACCAAACTGATATCCTGGATAAAAGGAAGTATGATAAATATCATCATATAATATGCAAATGCAAACAGGCCAGCAACACCTACCAGCATGCTTGCCATGCTGCTCAAAGCCCTTTGGTTTCTTATTCTTTTCATCACTTTTTCTTCCAAATTATAAGGTGGTGAAATTTCAGGCAGCTCGTTTATACACTTAAATATTTCTGTCATCATTTCGAATTCTTCATTGCATTCCCTGCAGTTAAGCCTATGTTTATCCAACAGCTTTAATTCTAATTCACTGATGCTTCCGTCTAAATACTTCATAATCAAATCATTTATTTCACTGCATTCCACAACTTCTCACCCTCCTTATCCATATCCTTCAGTAGTTCTTTCAGCATTTGCCGCGCTCTATACAACCTGTTTTTTACAATCGTTAATGATTCTCCGGTAACCTCCATGATTTCTGAATAAGATAAACCTCTATTATGAAACAGTATTATCAGTTCCTTATATTTTGGCGGTAAGCTTTCTATAGCTATCCGTACTCTTTTCTGTCTTTCATACCTGATGTATTCTTCTTCCGGAGTCAGGGCATCATCTCTTAAATCAAACTGTCCCTCTATAGGAACCATTTCTCCTTTTCTCTTTCTCAATATATCAAGACAGTAATTAGTAGTAATCTTGACAGCCCAGGTGGAGAATTTGTATTGGGGATCATATCTTCTCAAAGATTTGTATATTCTTATGAAAACCTCCTGCGATGCATCCTCCGCTTCCTCATAACTTCCCAGCATTCTGTATGAAGTATTGAACACCAGATTCTTATATCTGGTTACCAATTCTTCAAAAGCAGAGTCATCGCCTTCCAAACATCTGTTTATTATATCTATATCTGTCATCCCCAAATGGACCCCACCTCTATTCATCTATAAATGGTTCCTAAACATATAAGAAATATTTTCTGAAATATATACGAAATTCATGATACAATTGTCTGAAAATTAGAGCTAAGAACTAAGAGCTAAGAAATTGAAGCTCAGATATTAGAGCTCAGAACTCAGAGCGCAGACGGAAGCTGTGGGTCTCCAGTCGCCGGCCTCTTGTCACCAGTCACTAGTCTCCGGTCACTGGTCACTGATCTCTAATCTTTAACCCGCAATTCGCAACCCGTAACCTGAAACCCGGCTCATGAGTCGGGACGGGATAGCAATACCCTAGGCCATACAACCCGAGTCACGGGTCAAGACAAAACAGGAATACCCTATAGCTCCAACCACATTATTAATGCATCTTCTCCTGAATCCTGATAATAACCTTTCCTCACTCCGCATTCACAAAAACCATGTTTTTTGTATAAATTGATGGCAGCCCAGTTAGAAGGCCTTACTTCCAATGTCATTCTGTTGACACTGTTCTCTCTGGCTAGCTCTATCAAGGCTTTTACCAAAGCATCTCCTATTTTTTTACCACGATGTTCAGGATGTACTGCTATGTTGGTTATATGGCCTTCGTCCAATATAATCCACATTCCTGCATAACCTACAACCTTGCCATCCAATTTTGCCACAAGATACTTAGCTGCGCTGTTTCTATATATTTCCGTTTTAAAAGACTCTAAAGACCAGGGAGTTTTAAAACTTAAACATTCTATATCATAAACGGCTTCTATATCTTCTCCTGTCATGGGTGAAATATCTATCTTAAGCTTCTTTTCGTATTCCACTTCCGCTTGGGATTTTCTTACATAGTAAAGCTTCAATTCATCATATCTTAATGCCTTACCTTCCTTATATAATTTTTCCGCCAATAGTGCTACAGAAGAAGCTCTAGGATATAAAGTTCCAGGAGAGGATTCTATGACATTGGGAAGTGCTTTCTTCAGTTTTTCTCCGAAAATAGGCATGGCATCACCAAGCATAGCGATTCTTTCATCGAATTTACCTAATTTATCTATTAACTCATCAATACCTATAGCCCTGTAATCTTCCAACTTCATAAGCTCATTATCCTTTGTCGTGTATAGGGATGAGTATACCATATTTCTTTGGGCATCCAAAATCGGGCATATAAGTCCGGAATAGGGAAAAACATTATAAGCCAATGCATCTAAAGTAGGTACGGCTATGACGGGTTTGTTCAGAGCCTGTCCGAATCCCTTTACTGCTGCAGCTCCAAGCCTTAAACCGGTAAAGGAACCCGGCCCTATGGAACATGCAAAAGCATCTATATCATTGATATCGATACCGCTGTTTTCCAATGCTATATTTACTATGCTTATCAGCTTCTCCGAATGCTTTTTGCCGTCATTTATAGTAAATTCACATAGCAGCGACCCATTTTCCACTATGGCTGAAGAAGCAGCTGCCGTTGAAGTATCAATGGCCAGTATCTTCATCTTTCTCCAACTCCTTCAATAACTCCTCATAAATTGAACCTGTAGCCTCCATTATTATCTCGCGTTGATCAGGCTCTTCCAGTTTATTAATGGTAACCCACAACCTCTCAGACGGTATCACATCTTCTACGCTATCTGCCCATTCCACTACCGTTACTCCATCTCCGTAAAAATATTCATCACAGCCTAATTCATACATCTCATCGGAACTGCCCAATCTATAGACATCAAAATGATACAATGGAATCCTTCCCGACGTGTATTCATTTATTATGGTATAGGTAGGACTGACAACATTTTCCGATACACCTAAGCCTTTACCTATCCCTTGTGTAAAAGCTGTCTTCCCTGTTCCCAAATCTCCGGTCAGGCAAACTATGCATCCAGGAAAAAGCAACTTCCCCAATTTTTTACCTATTCTATATGTATCTTCAGCATTTTTTGAAATAAATCTCACCATAACAAACCTCCGACATAATGCAAATACCGGAGCAAT